>JAKFDY010000331.1:0-8852 GCA_036675885.1 Lacibacter sp.
CTTCCCTGCTTATTTCCATGGCCGTTTGTGCCATCCTAGGGGTTCTCATTGAAAGAATTGCCTACAAACCTTTGCGTAATGCCACGAGGATTGCGGCCCTTATTACTGCAATTGGGGTATCATTGTTAATTGAATATGGAGTCATTTATGTCCGCGGTGCCCAGCCTGAAGCATATCCTGGTGACTTAATCCCGGCAACAAGCTTAGATTTCCTAGGTGTAACGGTAAGCAGTCAGTCGCTGCTAATTTTAGGTACCTCTTTAGTATTAATGATCTTATTACAATTTATCGTTCATAAAACAAAGATTGGAAAAGCCATGCGTGCTGTTTCCCATGATATGGATGCGGCAAGATTGATGGGAATTAACGTTAACAATACGATTTCCGCAACATTCGCCATTGGGTCAGCGTTAGCGGGTGCAGCTGGTGTTGCTTTCGGAATGTATTATACAAAAATTGAACCATTAATGGGAATTATCCCTGGCCTGAAAGCCTTCGTTGCAGCCGTATTAGGCGGTATTGGAATTATTCCAGGTGCAATGGTTGGCGGTTTGTTATTAGGTGTCATCGAGTCACTGGTAAGTGCAGCAGGCTTCTCACTTTGGCGAGATGGTGTGGCATTTGTCGTATTGATCTTAATTTTGATTTTCCGTCCAGCCGGTTTATTCGGTAAAAATGTACGGGAAAAAGTGTAAGGGGGTGCGTAGCTGCAATGATGAATATACTCAAAGGTGCGAAAGGTTTTTGGTCATCAATCGTTTTAGCCATTGTTTTTGGTGTTGTGATGCAATTTTTAATTACCGGAGAAATAATTAACTTTTTCTATGTGAACACGCTATACTTTATTGGGATTAATATTATTCTTGCTGCCAGCTTACATTTGATTATTGGAATTACTGGACAGTTTTCGATTGGACATGCAGGCTTCCTGGCTGTGGGTGCATATGCCTCTGCCATTATTACAATGAAATTAGAACTTCCCTTCTCTCTTGGTCTATTAGCGGGAGGAGTAGCAGCTGCGATTGCAGGCTTAATTATTGGAATTCCTACACTTCGGCTAAAAGGAGATTATCTAGCGATTGCCACACTTGGGTTTGGTGAAATTGTCCGGATTGTCTTTTTAAATATTGAATATGTTGGCGGAGCAAGCGGGATGACCGTTACCCAGCTTACGACTTGGCCATGGCTATTTGGAAGTATCCTTCTAACACTTCTTGTCATCAGAAACTTTACCAATTCAACTCATGGACGAGCCTGTATTTCGATAAGAGAAAATGAAATTGCAGCGGACGCCATGGGGATTAACACAACTTACTATAAGGTGGTTGCGTTTGCCATCGGAGCCTTTTTTGCTGGTGTTGCAGGTGCTTTATATGCACATAACTTTTTCATTATCCAGCCGACAAACTTCGGTTTCTTAAAATCATTTGATATTTTAATCTTTGTGGTACTTGGCGGGTTAGGAAGTATGTCTGGTGCGGTACTGGCTGCGATTCTCCTAACAATCGTATCGACATTCTTGCAAAGCTTTCCTGAATTACGAATGATTATTTATAGCTTAGTATTGGTACTGATGATGCTTTACCGTCCACAGGGAATTATGGGAACAAGAGAATTGACCTCATTCTTTAAGTTTGGCAAGTCTGCAAAAGGAGGAGTCAACTCATGACAGTAAACACCCCGTTGCTTAAAGTAAATAATGCAGGTATCCGTTTTGGCGGATTAAAGGCTGTTTCAGATGTGAATCTCGAATTGAAGCAAGGCGAATTAGTGGGCTTAATTGGTCCAAACGGTGCCGGAAAAACGACCTTTTTCAACCTGTTAACTGGGGTATATGTACCTACAGAAGGCAGTATTGAATTAGATGGAGATAAATTAAATGGTTTAGCACCTTATAAGATTACCAAAAAAGGAATAAGCAGAACCTTTCAAAACATTCGGTTGTTTAGTGAATTGTCTGTGCTTGATAATGTTAAGGTGGCTTACCACTCATTGGCAAAGCATTCGATCATGAGTTCAATCTTCCGCCTCCCTAAGCACTTTTCAGAAGAAAAGTATATGGAAGAAAAAGCGATTGAATTTTTGAAGATTTTTAATTTAGATAATGTCATGCATGAGACGGCAAAGAATCTCCCGTACGGTCAGCAGCGCCGTCTAGAGATTGCGAGAGCGCTCGCGGCCAATCCCAAGCTTTTGCTGCTGGACGAACCTGCAGCGGGTATGAATCCACAGGAAACAGAAGAATTAATGAATTTAATTGCGTTAATTCGTAAAAGGTTTGATTTAACAATCCTTTTAATTGAGCATGACATGCTCCTTGTAATGGGTGTATGTGAGCGAATTTATGTACTAGACCACGGTCAGCTTATTGCAGATGGGACTCCTGAACAAATCAGAAATAATCCAAAAGTCATCGAAGCGTATCTTGGAGAGGAGGTTTCGTAATGCTAAAAATTGAAGATATCAATGTCTACTATGGTAATATTCATGCCTTAAAGGGTGTTTCTCTTGATATTAATGAAGGGGAAATCGTGACCTTGATTGGAGCGAATGGTGCAGGAAAAAGTACAACCATGAAAATGATTACCGGTTACCTGCAACCAACAAGTGGTACTGTTGTTGTGTGTGATATAAAGGTGAATGACGACCCGATGGGCAGCAAACAAAAAATCGGTTATTTGCCGGAGAGCAACGCTTTGTATTATGACATGTATGTGAGAGAGTATTTAGCCTTTATTGCAGAAGTTCATCAGATCGAAAATCGAAAATCGAAAATCGAAAATGTTATACAGCAGGTTGGCTTAACACCTGAAGCACATAAAAAAATCGGGCAATTGTCAAAAGGTTATAAACAACGTGTTGGTTTGGCTGCTGCACTCATTCATGATCCTGAAGTATTGATCTTAGATGAACCAACAAGCGGACTTGACCCCAACCAGATCATTGAGATAAGAGATGTGATCAAACAACTTGGGTTAAACAAAACAGTTTTATTCTCTTCACACATCTTACAGGAAGTGCAAGCCATTTGCGATCGTGTGATCATAATCAATAAAGGAACGATCGTAGCAGATGATCAACTTTCTCATTTGTTGAAAAAAGTTCATGCAGGAGAAGTAATACTTGAATTAAAAGAAGAAGTAGATGAACCGCTCTTTAATTCTATTCAAAATTGTATTCGTATCAACAGTACCACCTGGAAATTTAAGACAGATAATCCTGATGCTGTGAAGAAACAATTGCTGCAACTTTCAATCGAAAAAAATCTCAATGTGCTTTCGTTGAAGAACGATGATAATTCGCTGGAAGATGTATTCAGGAGTTTGACGAATTAAAACATTCTGTGATTTAATAATGGTATCTGCACTGTACAATTTCAATCTGCTGATTTGTTATTCGATAAACAAGCCGGTGTTCTTCATTAATTCGCCTGCTCCAGAAACCTTTTAAATTTCCCTTTAATGGTTCGGGTTTCCCAATGCCTTTAAATTGATTTCGCTGAACATCTTTAATCAGTTCGTTTATACGTTCCAGTATTTTATTGTCGGTTTTCTGCCAATACTGATATTGTTGCCAACTCAGTTCAGTAAATACAATATTCATTTACCTGCTTTTTTGGGTTTAGCAGTTAATTCGGCTATCTTCTTTTTTACTGTTTTCCCGGCTTCAAGTTGAGCAATACTGTTTTTTAACGCCTTGGCATTGGCAGGGCTGTTCAAAAGATAGGCAGTTTCATCAAGACTGTTGTATTCTTCTAATGAAATAACAACAACTGTTTTCCCGTTTCCATTTACAATTAACGGGTCATGTGTATCAGCCACATGGTCTAGGTAAGACTTCAGATTTTTTCTTAAATCAGAAACATTAGCTACTTTCATTGTACAACATTTTGTACAAAATTACGTATTTTATTTTCAGCCTACGATTATTTTCTTACAAACCTCCCCACTCCCTTCACCAATATCCAGCCCACCAAAAAAAGCATTAACACTGCAATTAAAACCGGTGCAGAAAAACTCAATGCAGTACCACCAATAGCAGCTGCATTTTCGCCTGTTGATACTATAACGTTTCCTGTACCTGCTGTTGTCTTACTCGAAAATAACCGCAACAACCCGGTACCTGCATGCACCGTTCCTGCTGCACCGCCACCTGCAATAATGGCCATGATCCATTTCAACAACGGACTGAATTCTGCAATGGGTAAAAACGATGCAGCTAAAACAGTTCCTGCTGCAACAGCTAATGGTGTTGCAACGGCATCGAGCAGGTTATCAACAAAAGGAATATAATAGGCGCCTATCTCCAGAATGGATGCTGTACCAAAACAAATTAACGCAGGCAGACTTCCCATCCATTGCATATCTGCAGGCAATGCAAACCATTGCTGATAAGCAGCAAAGCTGGCACCAAGCATGGGCACAAACACCCGGAAACCGCAGCAGGCACTGAGGGCTATGCCCATTGCAACAGAAGTAAGTAAAGCGGTGTCCATACAATCGTTTGTTGTATTTAAAAATAATCAATTTCACTGCCTTTTATCCTTTGTTGCTGCCTTTGAATGTCTTTTCTTTGCAGCGCAAACAAAAAAAGTCAGAAAAGAGAGAAGTTAGAAAGTCCGAAAGAACAACTCTGCTGATCTCCATCTTCGGAACGAACAATCTTCCGGTCTTTTCTCTTCCCGACTTCCGGACTATAACATTAACTACAAACTGAATTTTATGAGCTTTATTGCCGACATTCATGCAAGACAAATTCTCGACAGCCGTGGTAACCCAACTGTAGAAGTAGATGTGATAACTGATAATGGTATTATTGGCCGGGCGGCTGTACCAAGTGGTGCAAGTACGGGCAAACACGAAGCGGTTGAACTCCGTGACGGTGATAAAAGTAAATACCTTGGTCGTGGTGTATTAAAAGCTGTGCAAAATGTAAACGATGTAATTGCTGATCAACTGATCGGTATTGATGTTACACGCCAGGCTTACATCGATCATCTCCTGATTAAAATTGATGGTACAGAAAATAAAGGTTCACTTGGTGCAAATGCAATGCTTGCAGTAAGTATGGCCGTTGCAAAAGCTGCTGCTGAAGAAAGTGGTTTGCCTTTGTTCCGTTATCTCGGTGGTGTAAACAGTACTGTGATTCCTGTTCCAATGATGAATATCATGAACGGTGGTGCACATGCTGATAACAAAATTGATTTCCAGGAATTCATGGTAATACCTGTTGGTGCGCCAACTTTCAGTGAAGGTTTACGCTGGGGTGTTGAAATTTTCCATCATCTGAAATCAGTATTAAAGAAAAAAGGTTTCAGTACAAATGTTGGTGATGAAGGTGGTTTTGCTCCTGAAATTCAAAGCAACGAAGAAGCAATTGAAACTGTATTGGAAGCTATCACTGCTGCAGGTTACAAACCAGGCGAGCAAGTTGCTATTGCAATGGATGCAGCATCAAGCGAAATGTATGATGAAGCAACCAACACTTATAAATTCTACAAGAGCAATCCCGGTAAAGTAATCAGCAGCGATGAAATGGTTGCTTACTGGACTGAGTGGGTAAATAAATATCCCATCATTTCTATTGAAGATGGTATGGCTGAAGATGATTGGAATGGCTGGAAGAAATTAACTGAAAGCATTGGCAGCAAATGTCAGTTGGTTGGTGATGATCTCTTCGTAACAAATGTAAAACGTTTGAAAGAAGGTATTGATAAAGGCATCAGCAACAGTATCCTTATTAAAGTAAACCAGATCGGTACAGTTACTGAAACCATCAACGCTGTGCAAATGGCGCAGAATGCAGGTTACAATACCGTGATGAGTCATAGAAGTGGTGAAACAGAAGATACAACAATTGCTGACTTAGCTGTTGCATTGAATTGCGGACAGATCAAAACAGGTTCTGCTTCACGTACTGATCGTATGGCGAAATATAACCAACTCATCCGCATTGAAGAAATGCTGGGCGAGAATGCAATTTATCCGGGCGGAAAGATTAAATTTGGTAAGTAACCGTTCAACGTTTGAGGTTTAGAGTTTAAGGTTGCGTGCAATCTTAAACTCTAAACTTTGAACATTAAACTAAAAAATATGAAACTGTTATTACAAATACCTCCCATCTTACGAAACAAATATCTGTTAACGATTATTGGTTTTGCGGTATGGATGTTATTTGTTGACAGAAATGATTTTATTACCCAGATCAGCCGTTTTAAGAAACTTTCGGAATTAAAAAGCAGCAGTAGTTACTACGATCAGAAGATCGAAACGGCCAAAACTGAGCTGGAAAAGCGCAAAAACGACCCTTCAGCTTACGAGCGCCTGGCCCGTGAAAACTATTATATGAAGCGTGATAATGAGGACATTTTCCTCTTTAACGAATAAAAAGACCGACCTCGTACAATACAAGTTTACCAACAGCGTTTAAGAAAAAAGCAGATCCTCTGAGAAGCCCCTACGCACAAAAAAAGGATTGCTTATGACACATAAATTTACGCCGGAAGACTTGTTACAATATCTCTATAAAGAAACGACCCCAGCCGAGAATGCCGCCATCGAACAGGCGTTGGCCGAAGATTGGACACTGAGAGAAAAATTTGAAGTGATCAAGAAAGCAGCTCAACGACTTTCAAAATTTAAATTTTCTCCCAGAACAGAGACCGTTCTGTCTGTGCTGAAATATGCCAATAAAGACCTGGCAGCTTCCGATATTTCTTCATCAAACTGATCTTTCCCTAATTTCGCCGTCATTCCCAATTCAGAATGACAACAAAAGAGCGTTACCAATCGGTTATTGATTATTTTTCTGTGCATGCCCCCGATGCCGAAACAGAATTACTGTACGACAATCCTTTTCAGTTGCTCGTAGCCGTTATTTTAAGTGCACAGTGTACTGATAAACGTGTGAACCTTACCACTCCTTCCATCTTCGAAAAATATCCTGATGCTGAAAGTATGAGCAAGGCTACGTTTGATGAATTGTTTCCGCTCATCAAAAGCATTTCTTATCCCAACAATAAAACCAAGCACCTGATTGGCATGGCACAGAAACTCGTAAACGAGTTTAACAGCGAAGTGCCGTTAACTGTTGATGAGTTGGTAAAGCTGCCGGGAGTTGGTCGTAAAACAGCCAATGTTATTACATCAGTAGTGGATGAGCAACCGAACATGGCAGTAGATACACATGTGTTTCGTGTAAGCAAGCGCATTGGATTGGTAAAACAAACAGCCACGACGCCGTTAGCTGTTGAAAAAGAATTGATCAAACATTTTCCAACAGAACTTATTCATAAAGCACATCATTGGCTCATTTTACATGGGCGCTATATTTGTCTTGCACGAAATCCTAAATGCAGAGAATGTGGGTTGCAGCATTGCTGTCAGTATTTTGAGAAGAATAATAAATAATTCAGCTTTCTTTTTGATTTATTCCTTTGTGAACTTTGTGCAATTCCTCGTGTGCCTTGTGCTACATGTTTTTTCCACAAAGAGCACAAAGTTTTTTCACAAAGGATACAAAGAAGAAAATCAAATCTATTGTTTCGGAAAATGAGCAATCAACTCAATTTCCAGTTTTGCATCAGGCATAAATAATCGAACGATCTGCACCCATGTAGCTGCCGGAAAATCTCCCTTATAAAATTGCTTGCGCACATAGTTCAATTTCTTCATCGCTTCAATATCAGTAGTATAAAGATTTTCTTTTGCCACATGCTGAAAGGTTAAGCCGTATTGTTTGAGTGAACGTTCCAGGCCACTGTATAATCGCTTCACACCTTCCTCATTTATATCTGTTGCAACTGTACCGGAAATGTATAACACATCACCCACTTTCAATGCCTGCGCATAACCGGCTGAAGTATCCTGTTTGTTTGGATTGCCCCAATGCCATTTTTCTTTTTCGATGGGAGCTTTTGTTTTTTGTGCAGTTGCTGCAAACGAAAAAAGCAGGAATACAGCAATGAATAAGTTTCTGTTCATGATCATAAGATTTGAACGTAAGATAATTTCAGCTTTAGTAAATGAAAACAAAAAATCCATCAACGGGTATTGATGGATTTAATTATTTTAAAGAGGACGGTAATTTATAAATACTTTCCAATCTCTTCAATCAACTCTCCTTTTGTGATCGGCACACCTTTGATTTTATTGTAGCCTTTCGCATCAACAAAATAAACATCACGGATAATACGAATGAGCTGGCCGTTATTGATCTCAGGCACCAACACCGTATCATAATTCTTCAGTAGTTCACCAAGATTTTTAGGGAAAGGACGGATGTAACGGAGATGAGCATGCGATACCGATTTGCCCTGCGCCTGCAGTTCAGCACATGCGCTTTTGATAGCACCATAAGTACTACCCCAACCCAGTACCAATACTTTTCCTGTTGCTGCTCCACTGTCTAATTTCTGTTCAGGAATATAATCAGCAATTTTATCAACCTTGGCCTGTCTTGTTTTCACCATGTGCTGGTGGTTATCGGCATCGTAACTGATGTTGCCTGTAATATCCTGTTTTTCTAACCCACCAATGCGGTGTTCTAACCCCGGTGTGCCTGGAATAGCCCAGGGGCGAGCCAGCTTTTCATGAAGATCCTCCTGGATAGCTTGCGAAAGTCCCCCCGGACAAAACGGGACGAGTCCCTAACGGCAAAGCCCTTGCATGCTAACCCCGTCCACGCGGCCCGCCTGTACCGCTGGAAGGACAAGCAGGGCTATACGCAGTACGGCGACCAGCCCCCGCCGCCCGACCAGTTGGCGGACAGCAGCCTGGACGTCATGCGGTTCCGCAATCCGCCCAGTGCGCTGGTGCGTCTGCGGCTGGAGAAACAGGGCCTGCCGATCCCGC
>JAKFDY010000332.1:0-2739 GCA_036675885.1 Lacibacter sp.
AATAGTGAGTAGGGCAGTTGTTAACAGTAAACTTAATTTCTTCATCATCATCTGTGGTTATTGTTTTGGGAGTATAAATTCTTTGAGGCCCAAAAGTGCTGCAACAAAAAACAAATCAATATACCAATCGGGAAAATGATTTACGGAAAAAGGAAATTGACTTAAAATGTTGCCAATGTTGTATTCTTTGAAAATCAGTTTAGGAAATTCAGGAAAGAAATTCTGCAATCGAGGTTAATTATGGTGGAAGGAAAATTGCAGATAGAAGGGGAGCTGATTCATGTGATTGTAAGCAAATGTTATAATATGACGAAACAGTTAAGATATCTTACAGTAACAGGTGATGAAAAGCCTGTCAGCCCAACATTATTTGATAATTCAGAGGGTAATCAACAACATAAAGTTCGTGATTCCACTATGATCGAGCAGAAAGTGTTTTCTGAAGGGAGAAATTTCAGGTAGCAAAAAAATGGTTATCGTTTTTAGAAACAAACAAAAATCCAGCTTTTCAAATCTGGTCTGCAAATAAATCGGGTTCACAAAACTTAACATTGCACATCGAACAGCAATATTAAATTTGGATGAATAAATTGTTAACTGAATTATGGCAGAAGGGAAAAAGAAAAAAGTGCAACAACAACTTGAAGCATCGATCAAAAATGCATTAAACGGGTTTGCAACCGGCATCGAAAGCAAAAAACTGGAAAAGAAGATAGGGAAGTACAGCAGTGATCTCGCAGAACTGATCCTTAAACAAAAGGACGGTTCCAAAAAAACAAAAACAGCGAAGGTTAAAAAAGTTCCTGTAAAGAAAGTAAAGAGCGTAATACCAATTAAGAAGAAATAAGCGCTTTTGTTAGAATGGAAAATAATTGCCGGTGGCTGATGCCCGGCAATTTTTTTTTACCATTTGATAATATATTGGAAACACAGAGTTAATATGCAGTGAGTAGGTTTAACGGGTCATTAATCACACTGTATGATGTCTGTTGTTGAAACACCCCGGGTGCATATAACCTGTGAAGTTTATGATTTTATGTTTCTCTGTATTGATCAGCCTGATGCAGATGAGCAACCTTTACAGTTTACTATTGTCAATAATAAAGGAAGAGCAATACGCAAAGGGATCATAAGAGGACACGTTGTTCAACTCCGCTTATCGCATTTGAAAGAAGGGGACTATCATCTTTCTGTTTCAGATGGAGGCAATTTTTATAGCCGCCAGCAATTTGTAAAACGAAATTGCCTGAATGGTGAATATACCTCTCTCATATTCTAAACGATTTACGGTCGGGCAAAAAAACATTGAACAAAAGTGTTTGTGCATAAGTCGTTACTTTATGTGCATAGCAACAATTCCGTTACACAACGGTAATCTTTCCATAACAGTTCAGTAAGACGTTGATAACACAGAACACACAGTTTTGCGAAATCAATCATTCAAAACTTACTGTCTTATGTTTTCACTATCAGCAATGAAGGGATTAGTGTTATCACTGATTCTTCTGGTCAGTTTGCCTGTTGTGCTATCGGCACAGAATATTACAGGTAAAGTCATTTCTAAATCAGACGGGCAACCGGTACAGGCTGCATCAGTACAAGTTAAAGGAACAAATAAAGGAACATACACCGGCAGCAGTGGCCAGTTTTCGCTTTCTGCAAAAACAGGCGATGTGTTGTTATTAAGTGCAGCAGGTTTTTTGGAAACAGAAATTACAGTGAACGGCAGCACGAGCATTATAATTGAATTGGACATCAATCCAAAATCCTTAAACGAAGTTGTTGTAACAGCGTTAGGTGTTAAAAAAGAAACCAAGCGTATTACCTATGCGATACAGGATGTAAAAACTGCTGACCTGATAAAAGCACGTGAGCCAAACCCAGTTAGCAGTTTAAAAGGTAGAGTAGCAGGTTTGAATGTAAATGTAAACAACGAATTGCTGCGTGCTCCTTCTATTAACTTCCGTGGTGAAGGAAATATTTTATTTGTGGTGGATGGTGTACCCATTACAACTGATACATGGAATATCAGTCCCGATGATATTGAAAGTTATACGATGTTGAAGGGACAAACAGCATCTGCACTATATGGTGCCCTTGCACGTAACGGCGCCATCATCATCAATACAAAAAAAGGAAGCAAGGATAAAAGAGGTTTTTCTATTGAGTTCAACTCAAGTACCATGTTTGAAAAAGGCTTTCTTGCTTTTCCTCTTTACCAGGATGAATATGGCCCTGGTTCAAGAGGTAAGTATGCATTTGTAAACGGCCTTGGTGGTGGATTGAATGATAATGATTATGATGTATGGGGGCCACGTTTTCAAGGTCAGCTCATTCCTCAATACGATGGTGAGCGCACACCCGGTCAAACATACACAACCACGTTTGCTGATGGTACCAGCATTACCGGTAATATTAAACCTACTCCTTTTATAGCAAGAGGAAAAGATAATTTTAAACGTTTCCTCGAAACCGGTTTACTTACTACTAACCACGTTGCTGTTGGTGCAACAGGTGATAAATACAATGTGCGATTTGGTGTGGGGCATACTTATCAAAAAGCAATTGTGCCCAACATGGGCTTGAATACAACCAACTTTAATTTAAGTGCAGGTTATGAGTTCAGCAACAAAATCAAATTAACTGCCGACATTAATTACAGCCGGCAGTACTCTCCGAATTTTCCAGACGTCAACTATGGCCCAAACAGTATGATCTATAATATGGTGATCTGGGCCG
>JAKFDY010000333.1:0-2349 GCA_036675885.1 Lacibacter sp.
AGCTGCAGATATTGAAACTCTTGCAGGAACATGCAGGTGAAGCTGAACAGGTTTTTCTGTTGCAACAGATTTTTCATCCGCAACAGGAAATTAAAGTAGCGGCTGCAAGGGCTTTTTATCATACACAACCGGATGCAGAACGTTTATTAAAACAACAGGTGAATGAAGATAGATATCCATGGACGGTTCTGTTGCCACAGTTAAAACAGGAGGTAGCTCTATGAACTGGCAGCAACTTCTTGTTGATCTATTGACCTGTGTTATTTTCATTTATTCGGTTGTATTACTGCTGTGCTATCTGTTCATCGCTTTTTATTCAATCGGTGAAACAAGAAGGTATATCCGTAAAAGTAGTTTTACCGATTATTCCATCATGGCTGTATCGGAGTATACACCTTCTATCAGTATTCTTGCGCCGGCATACAACGAAGGAGCAACCATCATTGAAAATGTACGTTCATTGCTCAATATCCATTATAACAATATGGAAGTAATTGTGCTGAATGATGGCAGCAAAGATGATTCGATGCAGAAGCTGATGGATGCCTATCAACTGGTGGAAGTGCCTTATATCTTCACTACACATATTGCAACAAAACCTGTGCGTGCAATTTACAGAAGCAATAACCCTGTTTATAAAAAGTTGCTGGTGGTTGATAAACAGAATGGCGGCAAAGCTGATGCCTTGAATGTTGGTATCAATATCGCTTCAAACGATATTCTTGTTTGTATTGATGTGGATTGTATTCTGGAGCAGGATGCTATGTTGAAGTTGATCAAACCATTCCTGGAAGAAAAAGAGAAGCGGGTAATTGCTACAGGTGGTGTTGTGCGTATTGCCAATTCATGCGAAGTAAAAGATGGAAAGATCATTCGTGTGCATTTACCTGAACAGTTTATTCCAAGAGTGCAGACATTAGAATACATCCGTGCATTTTTATTGGGCCGTATGGCATGGAGCAGGTTAAACGGATTACTGCTCATCTCCGGCGCATTTGGCGCATTCGATCGGGAGATTGCAATTAAAGCAGGTGGTTACGATCATAATACTGTAGGAGAAGATATGGAATTGGTGGTGCGCATGCGCCGTTATATGGAAGAGAAAAAACTTCCTTACAAAGTTGCTTATATCCCTGATCCGCTTTGCTGGACAGAAGCTCCCGCCAATTATAAAATTCTGGGCCGACAACGTAATCGCTGGACAAGAGGAACAATTGAAACATTGAAACTGCACAGGAAAATGTTTTTCAATCCATCGTATGGCCTGTTGGGTATGTTGAGTTATCCTTATTGGTTCTTCTTTGAATTTCTTGCACCACTTATTGAGTTTACCGGCTTCATTGCGTTAGTGATTTTTTCTGTGCTGGGTTTTATGGATTGGCCATTCTTTTTTGCATTGCTTGGATTTATTCTGAGTTTCGGATTCCTCTATTCTGTGTTTGCAATTTTGATGGAAGTGCTTACGTATAATCAATACAGGAAACGAAAAGAAATTTTCAGCTTGATCCTTACTGCTTTTATAGAACCATTCGTGTTTCATCCGTTTGTGGTGTGGTCAGCTGTGCGTGGAAATATT
Organism: Lacibacter sp.; assembly: GCA_036675885.1. Classification (GTDB taxonomy): domain Bacteria; phylum Bacteroidota; class Bacteroidia; order Chitinophagales; family Chitinophagaceae; genus Lacibacter. Next base: position 1,577 of record JAKFDY010000333.1, read on the forward strand.
GATTTTATCCGTAAGAAAAAATCATGGGGCGAAATGACAAGACAGGGATTTGCAGGAAAGAAAAAAACTTAAAACCTTCTTCCATATCCAACTGATCCATACAGTTGGTTGCCGAAAGCAGATGGCCTGTATTCATCTCTTGAATAGCCAAGGGCAAATTGCAGAATATGTTTTTGCTGAACAGATTTCTTTATACCAATAACAACCCGGTTTGAATATAGCCGCTGATTAGTAGTAAACTGTATATTTCTTGTTTCATCGGGTGATACACCTGTGCCATATTGCAACCAGGCATAGTCATTCATTTCACCAAAGTATCTGCGAGCTGTAAAAAGGCCGGCAAAGTTGAAACCATTGTTATCACTCAAAAAACTTCTTGCCTGTAAGAACCAATTCCCGGTATAATAACCAACGCCTGCAACACCAATCCATAAGTTTTTAGTAAAGTAGAGATAGCGAAAACCTCCTTCCAGTTCAACGCCTTTCGGAATATTTACATACAACGAATAACCTGCACGAAATTTTGGAAACACAGGCATGTTTGCTGAATATCCAATGCCTGCATAACTGTACACATTCTTTGAGAATTTGGGATAAGCTTCCAGTTCGCCCTGCCAGCCATTTTGCGAAAGACGGTTGGCATAATTCAAACGGCCGAGTATTGCTCCCTTTTTTGTTTCGTGTTTGTATTCAAGCCCGGTAATATGCCAATCGCTGGTAAACTGTTTATCGAAATGAAAATATTCGTACTGAAGCGTGAGTGTGTTTTTGAA
>JAKFDY010000334.1:0-3032 GCA_036675885.1 Lacibacter sp.
GATGGAAGTATGAATCCTGCGTATACAGATGCATATGTTTTCACCAATGATTTTTCTGCGTTATTGCCTGAAACACCCGATGGTGGTGAAAATGAACAAGGCTTACTCGTCAGCAAAAGTGAAACCGGTATTTGCAAGGTTATTTGTTTTTCTCCCGATCATAGCCTCACACTTCCTGTTATGCAGGAAGAGGCAATCGTAAAAGTGATTCATTTGTGGAAACAGGAGTTTAAAGAACTTTCTGAGAACAAACACATCAGGTATATCCAGATATTTGAGAACAAAGGCGAGATCATGGGTTGCAGCAATCCGCATCCGCATGGACAGATATGGGCTTCTTCTTCCTTACCATTAGAATTAACTAAGGAAACCACGCAACAGAAAAAGTATTTCGCACAACACGGAAAAAGTTTATTGAGTGCTTATCTCGATCTTGAGTTGCAAAAGAAAGAACGCATTGTTGTAGAGAATGAACATTTCGTGGCACTGGTTCCATATTGGGCAGTGTGGCCTTATGAAACAATGATCGTAAGCAAACGTCATGTGCAGACTATTTTACAATTCACACCTGAGGAAGAAAAAGCATTTGCTTCCATATTAAAACAGCTTACTACCAGGTATGATAACCTGTTCAATATTTCTTTTCCTTACAGCGGAGGTATGCACCAGGCTCCTGTGAACGATGGAGAAGATCATGCTGAATGGCATTGGCATATGCATTTTTATCCGCCTTTACTACGTAGCGCCACTGTAAAGAAGTTTATGGTTGGTTATGAAATGCTGGCTAATCCGCAACGGGATATTACTCCTGAAGCCGCTGCAGCAACGTTACAGCAATTACCTGCCACACATTATTCGCTTCGATAGAATAGTATTATTCGACAGATGAAAACAATTGTTTGTAAACATGCGAACAATTGTTTTTTTATGCAATCTGATGTATTGGTCATAGAGTTTTTTAGCTTTAGTTCGAATTTATGCAATCGTTTTCCCGTGTCATTTCAAAACGGATTGAATATATTTGAGCTCTTATTTAAAAAATTTAGAAAGTATGGCCAGAAAGACTGCTTCTATGGATCTGCTCGATAGTTTTGAGAAAATCCCCACAAAAATTTTTACTAATGCAAAAGAAGGATCGGCCTTTGCTGCTGCGCAGATTGCTGAGTTAATTCGTGAAAAGCAGTCGAAGAATGAAAAATGTGTGCTGGGGCTGGCTACAGGTTCAACTCCAAAATCATTGTATGCAGAACTGGTGCGGATGCACAAAGAAGAAGGACTCAGCTTTAAGAATGTAATTGCATTTAACCTTGATGAATATTATCCCATAGAACCTGATGCAATCCAAAGCTATCATCGTTTTATGAAACAACAGTTGTTTGATAAGGTTGATATTGATCAAACCAATTGTAACATCCCCGATGGTACAACAGCAAAAGAAAACGTCAAACAACATTGCTCTGCTTACGAACAGAAGATTGCGGATGCAGGTGGAATTGATCTACAGGTTCTAGGTATTGGTGTTAACGGTCATATTGGTTTTAACGAACCTGGTTCAAGCATCTTTACCAAAACCCGACTTACAACTTTAACCAACTCAACCCGTTTAGCCAACAGCTACGAGTTTGCCAACATCAGCGAAGTGCCACGCTTGGCAATCACCATGGGTATCGGTACAATTCTGAAAGCAAAGAAAATTATACTCCTGGCCTGGGGTCCCACAAAAGCTCCGGTTATTCAACAATCAGTTGAAGGCGATGATACAGAGCATGTGCCTGCTTCGTTATTACAGAATCATGATGATGTAACATTTGTAATTGATGAGATGGCTGCGGCTGAGCTTACCCGTTATAAAAGTCCATGGCTTACCGGTGAATGTGAGTGGACGGATAAGATGATAAAACGTGCGGTAGTGAACATGGCGCTTAAATTGGGTAAACCTGTATTGAGTTTAACCAATACTGATTATAACGAATACGGTTTAAGTGATCTGCTGGTGGAGAAAGGTGATGCGTATGAAATTAACCTGCAGGTATATTATCTGTTGCGAGACAGTATTACCGGCTGGCCCGGTGGTAAACCCAATGCAGTGATGCCCAATCATCCTGAACGCAGCAATCCTTATCCTAAAAAAGTGATCTTGTTTTCTCCACATCCTGATGATGATATTATTTCAATGGGTGGAACGTTTCAACGTTTACACGATCAGGGTCATGAAGTGCATGTAGCTTATCAAACAAGTGGCAACATTGCAGTAACGGATGAGTTTGTTACACGCTTCCTCGATTTTGCAGTTGGCTTTGAACAGATGTTTGGTATTGATGCCGATAAATCGAAAAAGATATTAAGCGAAGCAAGAGGTTATCTCGAAAAGAAAAAATCAAATGAAGTTGATACAAAAGCAATACGTGAGATAAAAGGTTTGATCCGCCGTTGCGAAGCAGCAGCAACCTGCCGCTATGTTGGTTTGAAAGAAGGTCAATGGCATTTCCAAAACCTTCCTTTTTATGAAACAGGTACGGTTGAAAAAAAACCGATGGGTGAAGAAGATGTAAGATTAACCATGGAACTGTTCCGTAAAATAAAACCACAACAGGTGTATTGTGCAGGCGATTTTGCCGATCCACATGGTACGCATCTTGTTTGTTTCAACGTGGTGCTTGAATCGTTGAGAAGAATAAAAGCAGATGGTGATGAGTGGATCAACGATTGCTGGTTGTGGTTATACAAAGGTGCATGGCAGGAGTGGAACATCGAAGAAATTGAAATGGCTATACCAATGAGTCCTGAACAGGTGATGAAGAAACGTTTTGGAATTTTTATTCACCAATCACAAAAAGATATGGTGCCGTTCCAGGGTAGCGATAGCCGTGAGTTCTGGCAACGTGCAGAAGAACGTAATGCTGCCACTGCCGACTTGTATGGTAAGCTTGGTTTAACACAGTATGCCGCAATGGAAGCATTTGTAAGATGGCATTATTAAGAAGAACATTTTATAATGAATAAATAAGCAAACAGCTGATCAATTGATCAGC
>JAKFDY010000335.1:0-3412 GCA_036675885.1 Lacibacter sp.
TTTCATTTTCAAATTTTCAAATTACCTAATTTTCAAATTGGTTTTCAATGCAAACAACCTCACACATATTGATGATTAAACCTGTGGCTTTTGATTTTAATGCAGAAACGGCAGTGAACAATGCATTTCAGCAAGAGGGCAGCAATGAAAATGCCCAGCAAAAAGCAGAAGCAGAGTTTGATGGTTTTGTACAAAAATTAACTGCAGCAGGCATTGATGTTACTGTTGTGCAAGACACTGCTGTACCGCATACACCAGACAGCATTTTTCCAAACAATTGGATCAGCTTTCACCAGGATGGCAGCATTGTGTTCTACCCCATGTATGCTGTTAACAGAAGGGCCGAACGAAAGCAGCATGTATTGGATACTATTGCGGCAAAGTTTGAAGTGAAGAGGCAAATCGACTTTACCTCAAAAGAAAAAGAAGATCATTTTTTAGAAGGAACCGGCAGCATGGTATTAGACAGGGATAACAAAATTGCGTACGCCTGTCTTTCACCACGCACCGATAAAACTGTGTTTGAAGAATGGTGCAGCAAGATGAATTATACGCCTTGCAGTTTTTACAGTGTTGATGAAAAAGGCGGCGAAATTTATCACACCAACGTCATGATGTGTGTGGCTGATCAATATGTAGTGATCTGTTTAGACAGCATTCGTGATGCTGCGGAGCGTGACAATGTTTTTGATACAATTACTGACAGTGGCAAAACAATCATCGAAATTTCTTACAAACAGATGAATCAATTTGCAGGCAATATGTTGCAGGTTGAAAACAAAACCGGGCAGCGTTATTTAGTGATGAGCAGCCAGGCATATAATTCACTAGCTCCCCGACAGGTACAGGAATTGGAAAGCTATAACCCAATTATTCATTCTGATCTTTCCACCATTGAAACAAACGGCGGTGGAAGTGCAAGATGTATGATGGCCGAAGTTTTCCTTCCATTGAAAAAGTAACTTAAATTTTATGCATAGCCGGTCAATCATTTTCGTTTGGCAGGTTTTGTTGTTGTCTGCAACTGCTTCACCACTATTCTTTCTTTCACTTCAATATCTTTCTGCACTTGTGCAAATGCCTTATTAAATTGTTGTTTTACAGATTTGTCTTTGCTCAGGAAGAACTGCCCATCAGTTAACCATTGGAGCAAATCAACCGCATCATGCCAAACACCGATGTTCTCCTGCAACTGATCCAGCTTTTGATAAGCTTCAACTGTCAGCACTTTTAATTTATCCTTTTCTGTAAGCCAATGATGAGCATAAAGTAATTGTTTGACGAGCTTACGCAAAGCATGCCAATCGTCCTTTGCAATAATTTGCAATTGCTTTTCAAGTTGTTCTTTGAGCCCTGTTGAATATTGAAGCAAAGCATCTGCATCAACTTCTTTTAAATACTCAGCAAGGTCACCACAAATTGATCTGAGTTTTTTAAGATGATCTTTTTTTTGAGCAACAAACAATTCTTCTTCCTCCTTTATTTTCTGATCGAGGGTTGCATGCTGAATTAAAAACAGGAATCTTTTTTCTTTCAGCCATTTAAAACGCAGTTGTGCTTCACGCAACGATCCTGCTGCATGAAAAACAAGTTGAAGTTTCTTGCGAAGTGATTTTATTTTCTTTGGATGGAGAGTGCGTAAATAATCAAGAACAGCTTTTACTTTTTTAAGACTCACTCTTAACTGGTGCAACACTTCTTCATCGGAGGCAGAGTTGTATTGTTCCAATAAATGGAGAGCAGCATGCATCTGCTTTTCAGCATATACTCTTATCTCACTCATGACCTGTTCTTTTTACGACCGTTCAATTTATCTATAGTGCAAAGTTCCGCTAAAGTCCAAACACACGCTTCAAACCATCTTCCAGTTTAACAGGCACATACCCAAGTTCTTTCACTGCTTTTGTAATAATAAACCCTGTCTTAGGTGGTCGTTTTGCCGGTTCGGCATAAGATGCTGCAGTTACTTTTTCAATTAAACGTTCATCGAGTTGTAAGAGATTGGCAACAGTAACTGCTAATTGATATGGCGTACACATTTCCTTACCTGAAATATGATACACGCCTTTTGCATGTTTCATCAACACCAGAATAATTCCTTTTGCCAGGTCTTCTACATAAGTAGGTGTGCGAAATTGATCATCCACCACTTTTATCTTTTCACCGGCGCTGAGTTTATCTTTCACCCACTGAATAAAATTTGGCCGTCCGCCCGGAATTTTTCCACCATATAACAACACAGTTCTTACAATTGCCCAATGCAAACCACTCATCTCTACCATTTCTTCGGCCAGTAATTTGCTTTCGCCATAATCATTAATGGGGTTAGGCGTTGCGCCTTCGTCATAAGGACCATCTTTTCCATCAAACACAAAATCAGTACTAACATAAATAAAATAGGAACGTGCTTTTTTTGCTGCACGCAGCAATGTTCTGGTAGCAGCAACATTTATTTTCCAGCAGGCAGTTTTATCAGCTTTGCAATCGTTGGGCTGCGTAAGAGCGGCTGCATGAATTAAAATATGCGGCGAAACTTTTTCAACAAGCGCCTGTGTTTTTTTATGATCCGTAATATCAAGCTGGTGATAAGTAACTCCGTTTTTTTCACCATACGATAAACGGCTTGGCCCTTTTCCCGTGGCATGGATCACAAATTTGCCTTCATCAACCAATTGACGAATAAGATGCTGGCCTAAAAGCCCGTTGGCTCCTGTTACAAACACTTTCATGTTTTATGGATTAGTTGTTTCATTTGCCGCTTTAATGCCCGGGAAAGTCATTTTCAATTTTTACAAGAGTTTGGAATTTGGGCATTCCCTGGCTGAATATATGAAATGCTTTTAAAGAATAGTTATTTTGAAAAAATCCTGTATTCAAAAAAAATCACGCAAACCCTTACTGCTTTTGACTTTCTGCATTACTGACTTTTGCTGCAAACACCTGAAAACAAGCAGCGAACAAGCGTTATCAATGCATTTCCTTATTTTTGGCTCTTCATAAATCGGAACCATCTATAAACCGATACGACCATTGATCAACACCTGCATTCTACTAATTGATTTATAATGAGCAAAAAAGTTACAAAGATTGGCGTTTTAACCTCAGGAGGCGATGCACCGGGTATGAACGCAGCCATCCGCGCCGTGGTGCGCGCCGGTCTGCATCATGGCCTGGAAGTTTACGGCATCTATGATGGCTACCTCGGTCTGCACCAGGACCGTATCGTCAAGCTCGAGCGTCACAGCGTCTCCGACGTCGTGAACCGTGGCGGTACATTCCTCGGCTCTGCCCGTTTCCCCGCCTTCAAGGATCCGAAAGTCCGTGCCGAAGCGGTCGAAAACCTGAAGAAACACGGCATCGACGCCCTGGTGGTCATCGGCGGTGACGGCTCCTACATGGGTGCCAAGAAGCT
>JAKFDY010000336.1:0-3014 GCA_036675885.1 Lacibacter sp.
ATAAAATCTTAATAACTACAACAGAAATTATAAGACCCAACAGAAAATTTCCAAGAAACAAAATAAAGAAAAAACCGCCCTCAATGAATTATAAACAATTGTAGCTTAAGTAAACGACATTGACTCAACAATAACAAAATAACTAAAGCAACCGGGAGGAAAATGATCAGCTGTTTTCGCATACTTGAAATGTTGTGGATTCTAAAGTTAGCTGATAATCTGAAAAGACCTCATACCAACCCAAACAGCAGGCATGAGATATAACACACATCATTCGGGGTGTTTTATTTTTTTGGAGCTGCCACCACTGTTGTATCGCTTGCGAATGTAGGCACAATATACTTTCCTGAATCGAGTTGAGTGGACGTAAAAGATTGTTTTAATACAGTCCAATCGGCAGATCCGATACCTGTTTGATACAGATACAAATATTTCAAATTCTTCAAGCCCTTCAATTGCAAAACTCCCTGTGTTGAAACTTTTGTACCAATAAGATTGAGCGACTGCAGTTGCTGTAATGATTTCAGCTTTATTAAACCTTTGTCTGTAATATTTGTGTTGCTGAGTTGCAAACGTGTAACTGCAGTGAGTTTATTAATCACATCCATTGAAGCATCACTGATGACTGCCCTGTCTAATTTCAACCACACAAGTTGTTTGCTTAGTGACTGAAGTAATGAAACTAATGAATCAGCCCCACCTGTTGCAGTTACAAAATTTACTGAGAGATAATTACTATTCTGTGCTACCGGAATAACAATAACACCCGATGCCTGCAATTTTTTTATCACAGCCTCATCGGCTTTTTGCACTTCGGCTTCCGGCACATCCGATAATTTATTTCCCGTTTCAGGAGCGTCTCCTTTTTGCAGAGCAAGCAATACCGGTTTTATTTTTTCTGTTTGCTCCAGGTCCTTTACCTTCTTTGAAAAATGAGCACCATTGCTCACCCACCAATGCAGTAATGTAATTTCCTGTTGTGTGAGCTGTGGCTTTTCTTTGGGCGGCATGTGATCATCATCACTCTGTGGCAACAATAAACGTTCGATAAGATCACTTGCTTCAGCGTCACCTGCAATGATCGTTTTACCACTCTCACCACCTTTCAAAATAAACTCCTCAGTATCTAAACGAAGTTTCCCTTTTTTCTTATTGGGGCCATGACAACTGTAACACCTTGCTTCAAGTAAGGGCTTCACCATATCGTTGTACACAACTGCTTCCTGAATGTTTGGAATCGGTGGAATAGCTGCTCCTTTTTTATCAGCAGCACCTGCATTCAATCCTTCTGTTAAATAAGTTGAACCATGGGTTAACGAACCTCCTAAATGCCCCGTAACAGTGATGAGCAGGAACAATACAAGCGAAACAATTCCTGCTGTTCTTCCGCTTACAGATCGTTTGTGCAATACATACAAAATAAGTGAACCAACTGCAACACTAATGCCCAGCCATTGATGCCTGCTCACTAACTGCACATCATAATCACCCGTTGTAGAAAGCAGGTAACCGCTGATGCAGGATGCAATTGCACTGATCATTCCCCAAAACAATGTTACAGGAATGGCAGGTTGCAATACTGCAAAACGCTCTTTGATCATCAACCATTGAAAAAGACAAGCCAGCAATAAAATACCGATCGGCAAATGCACGAACACAGGATGGAAGCGACCGATAAAATCAGAAACAGATAAAAACATGAGTGATGAATGATGAGTAATCAGTGATGAGTAATGAATAAAAGCTCTAAGCTTTGAAGTTCTAAGTTATGTGTGCTGTTATTTATAGTTCTTGATTTTCTTGTGTTTTGTTTTTTGTTCTTTGGATTTTATTTCTTGAATCTTGTACCTTATCTATTGGTATCGTTTACGAAGAAGATTCATCATGTGTACATTGATCGCCCACTGATCTGCAACGGGCTGTCTTGTATAAGGCAATGTTTGTAAATAATCAGGTGGACCAAACTCAGTTAATATCGTCATCTGTTCACCTTTTTTCTTTTTACGTTCAATTACTTTATCCCACCAACCAATATGTGTATTTAATGCTCTTTCCCACTCCGGTGCACGTGGATCACTTACTTGCGGACCCTCCGGATGACCAACTCTTGAATGAATATGATCTACCCGCTCTAATGCAATATCAACCGTTTCTTTTTGATCGGCCAGTAAGGTTTCATGCACATTGCACCAATGCGAGATATCTAATGTTAAACGTAACTCAGGATTCTTTTCAATGAACTGTCGTGTAATATGCGCTGCAAACAACATACGTCCACGATGTGTTTCATGATAAACAGGCACACCGGTTTCTTTTGATCGTTTGATTGTTTGATCGATAAACAATTTATTCTGTTCGTAAGTAAAGTAATCTCTTCCGGAATGACAGTTGATATAAATCGGTTTCTGAATTTTATTTGCAGTTGCAGCATCAAGGTTTTTCTTAAATGTATCCAAATGCTCCTGGTGATTTGTTTGCGAACCACCACAAAGAAAACCAACCTGCAGTCCATGTTTTTTCAACGCATCAAATAATTCTGTTTGTGCTTTTACATCATCAGCAGGCCACCACACTTCAATACCATCATACCCTTCTTTTTTTGCAGCAGCACAAAAAGCATCGCTGTTACCTTTAAATCCCCAACTGGTAGCCATGATGAGTAATTTGAACTGATCATTTTTTGGGAATACCGGTTGTTCTGTTGAAGCCAATGTTGCAAATGGCGAAAGCATCGTTGCTGCTGTTGCCGATGCTGTAGCTTTCATAAATGTGCGGCGGTTTTGTTTCATCAGTATATTTTTATTGAGCTGAAAATTTGTTTTATTGGAAATGCGTTATGCAATAATATCTGTAATTACTTTCCCTGTTACATCTGTTAAACGGAAAGGCCTTCCCTGGAATTCGTACGTAAACTTTTCATGATCAAACCCGAGTTGATTAAGAATTGTTGCCTGTAAATCGAATGCTTCTACTTTTCCTTTTGTAATACTGTAACCGATCTCATCTGTTTCACC
>JAKFDY010000337.1:0-3543 GCA_036675885.1 Lacibacter sp.
CCTTAATTACTTTTAACCGTTGATTTACGATATCATATACTTCATCAACCAATTCTTTTGTTGCCATTGCCGGATCGTAAAACGTTACTTCCGTTTTTTAGCGGATGTATTCATAATCGCCACGTTTGGGATAGGTATCACCCATTCCATTTTCAAACAAGCCGGAACTGCCTGTAAGAATTAGTGACTTGATATGTTCAGGATGTTTCAACACATGCACCAATGCAACATGGCCTCCCAGGGAGTTGCCAAGCATGTGTATCTTATTGTATCCTTTAAATTCAATGAACTTCTGAACATGTTTTTCTAACCCGCCAACTGATGTATGGAGTAAGTCAAGCTCAAACAACGGCAGCATGGGCACAACCACTTTGTTGCGCTTGCTGAAATAATCAAGCAGATCTTTGAAATTGCTTAATGCACCAAACAACCCATGCAGCAGCATGAGCGGTTCGCCTTCACCGGCTTCGATATATTTAAACTTTCCTTCCTGTATTATTTCGTAGTTCATTCCTGGCAGCAAATAACAGTTGTTAATTGCTAAAATAGTTGATTTGTGTGAAAAATTGTAATTCAGTTGCAGATTGCCGTTATTGCGGCTTCATTTGTGTGCCCAGCTTCTCAAAGAAGTCTTCTAACTGCGAAAACATATTGCTGAAAATGGGTAATACTGCGCCAATTGCATCAATCACTCTTGGTCCCAACGGTTGAATAAATTCATATGTTCGGGAAGCTGCTATAGTTTCTGTTGTTAATAATTTCATTTGTGCAGCATAGAAAAACAAAACACTTAGTATTAACAGGTAAAGTATTGCATAGCCTAACACACCGCCAAGTTTATTTACCCAGCCCATCCACGCAAGATCAACTGCTTTTTCAATGAGCTTTGCTACTGCTCTTATTGCAAACACTGTTAAGAAAAACACCGCTGCAAAAGCAATAAATGGCAACCATTGTGTATTGATGTTTGTTGATTGGGCCAACCATGCTGCCACTACGGTGCTCAGCTTAAGTGCCGCTACTAACCCAATTACAAATGCAATAATTGAAAACACTGCAACAATCAATCCGCTGCGTAAGCCTTTTATTATTGCAAAAGCAAGAGCGATCAATACAACAATATCAATGATCATTCTATTTGCTTAAAAGTTCTTTTACCACAGCGCTGATTGTTTTACCGTCGGCCTGACCTGCTAACTGTTTGCTGGCTACACCCATTACCTTACCCATATCAGCCGGTGATGATGAACCGGTTTCTTTAATAATTCCTGCAATGATCGTTTTTAATTCTTCTGCATCCATTTGCTTTGGCAGAAACTTTTCAATAATTGCAATCTCTTCTTCTTCTTTCTGTGCAAGGTCGGTCCTGTTTTGCTGACGGAAAATATCCAGCGAATCTTTCCGTTGCTTCACCAGTTTCTGCAATAGTTTTATTTCATCATCAGCAGTAATTTCTCCGCTGCCACCTGCAGTTTTAGCCAGCAGGATAGCTGCTTTAATTGCTCTCAGGCCACGTAATCCTGCTTCATCTTTTGCTTTCATGGCATCTTTCATTTGTGCCATAATGTTTTGTTCCAGGCTCATAGTTATTACTGATTTTGTTTAAGCTGTTCTTTTTTGAATTTCTGCATGAAATCTTTTGCAAACTCTTTCATTTCTGCACTCAGTTCGGGTTGATTTGTTGCACGGTTGAATGTATCGGCCATGGTCATTAGCAACTGGTAATAGAAATCCGCCATTTCATCAACCATCATTTCTTTTGTCCAAAGATCAATACGTAAGGCTGATTTATCTGCACCATCCCAAAACGCCAGCATCATTGCTTTTGCAGTCTGGTCCATATCTGCACTACTGTCGCTAGCCTTCCATTTAATTTGCTCAGGCACTTTTTGTTCGTCTAAATAAACGTCGATGGATATATTACTTTTATGCATACTAAAATTTGTGCGGCAAAGGTAAGTTATTCGGCAGAGGCAGCCAGCTCAATGCAGCGCCACATTTTTTTTGCTGAATCATCCCAACTGAACAACTGCAGGCGTCTTTTCCCATTTTCTATCAGCCGGCTGCGCAACGCCTCATCTTTGTAAATCAGCATCAACTTCTCAGCAATATCATCTGGATTTTCAGGATCAATGTACAGATATGCATCACCCCCAACCTCCGGCATTGCGCTGTTGTTTGAAACAATAGCCGGCACGCCACATTGCAGGGCTTCCAATGGAGGCACACCAAACCCTTCAAAAAAAGAAGGATAAACAAGTGCATAAGCTGAGGCCACCAGTTTGGCCAATTCGTTTTTATCCAAATAGCCCGGAAGAATTACATCATTTCTGAATTTGAAGGTGGAAAGCAGCTTGGTAAACTCATCTGTTTTCCAGGCAAGCCTCCCGGCAAACACCAGTTTCATATTGCTTTGCTGCCGCTTTTTGAACCTGGAAAATGCTTTTAATAAATTGATCGGGTTTTTGCGGGGATGAATTGATCCTGTGTAAATAAAGTATTCACAACCAGCGCTGTATTTCGCTTTTACCAGTTCTTTTTCCTCATAGGGAAGTTGTTGAAAAAGAGAACCGGGGGCATTATAAGTAACATGGATTTTTGCCGGATCGATCTTGTATTGCTCAATAATATCTTGTTTTGAATACTCAGAAACTGTAGCAATTACTTTGCTCTTCTTTAAAAACCTGCCGGTATTTTTCTGATAATAATTGAGATGTGATTTCGAAATAAACTCCGGGTGATGAAGAAAAGCAAGATCATGCACAACAAGGCATTGGGGCACTTTTGTCCGGAGTGAGCAAAAGCCATCCGGACTTACAAATACATCGGCTTTTATCTTTCGTAAAAAACCGGGCAACATCCAGTTATACCAAATATCCCACGCCAATGGAAACCTGGCTTGAGGCTTAAGGATAACCGGATGAATGTTGGCTGCATAAATAAACCCCTGGTTAAAAGGGCGGTCGAACAAGAAATAGAATTGATGCTCAGGGTGATCGAGGGCTATTCGGGAAAATATCTCTTCAATATAATATCCATAGCCTTCCATTTTACCCGGAAGCAACGCTTTTGTATTAATTGCAATCACCATAGAAGAAGTGCAAAGGTAGGCGTGAAACCAAAAGATTGAAATTGAATAATATCGTTCTGCAAATCAGGAAATTGTGCAAATAAAAACGTTGATTTCCCAAGCAATTATTCAAAATAAGTACGATAGGATGGTATTGTTCCCGATTTTACTTTTACAGGCAGTATGATGTGAGAAGTCATCTTAAAAACAGAGTCAAACCGGTTGAAATTGCAGAAAATACGGTGTCGTTTTTAAGCAGTTTCCCTTAATATTTGAAAATACTTTTGAATCAAACCATAGTGAATGGAAAAGGAATTGTCAATCTCCCGCCTGATGTCCCTTCCGGGCTTAGCAGCACACAGGATTCACTTGGTGTGCATCTCTCCTGGAATGAGACTCATGATGACCTCACGTCGCCGGAAGGCTTGACTTTCGACGTCGTGCTAATACGCGATGGGAAAATGGTATCCAAA
>JAKFDY010000338.1:0-3877 GCA_036675885.1 Lacibacter sp.
GTTGATTTTGCGCACAAGCTGTAATGGAAAGCAATAAACCAAAAACGGTCATTAAACTGAAAATACGTTTCATGTTTTTCTGATTTTTTTTTATTAGGAGTTCAAGTTAAAACAAATTCTCAGCAATATTATTGCCTGATTGACAAACGGCCATTAATCTTATTTTAAATCTGCTTTTTTCTTATCGTAATACAGCTTATCTCCTGCCAGTTTCTGCACTTCGTTCAGTGATCCAATATAGATACTGCGGCCATGTGTACCCAGCACAATTTCATTTTCTCTTTCCTGGATGGCAATATCATGAATGGCCACTCGTGGCAAATCGCTCATCCATACCATACTGCTTGCACCGCCATCAACCGATACATATAATCCATGATCGGTTCCCACATACAATAGTTTTTCCTGCTTTGGATCTTCACGAATTACATTCACCGGCTCTGCAGGCAGATTTGTAAACAATTGTTTCCAGGTGCTGCCATAATCTTCACTCACAAATACCCAGGCAGTAAAATGATCGTTACGGTAACCATTCAACGTAACATATACCCTGCTCTCTTTGTATTTCGATGCAATAACACGGCTCACATAAAGCCCCTGCACATTCTTTGGTAATTTGGTATGAACAGCGCTCCAGCTATAACCGCCATCTTTTGTTACATGAATAAACCCATCATCACTACCTGTATAAATCAAACCAAAACGCAAAGGCGATTCACTCAAAGTTACCAATGTACCAAAAGGAACATTGCCTTCTTTTTTACCACCGGTAAGATCACTGCTCAGGTTAGCACTGTTTTCACCTTTATTAAAGCTGCGGTGAAAACGGTTGCTGCCGAAATAAAATACATCCTGGTTATGCTTTGATAAGAGTATGGGCGATTGCCAGTTAAAACGTAATGGCTTTTCACCAAGCTCATGTTGAGGACGCACACTTACACGTGTTGCAAACGGTGTGTTCTTATTTGCACGGGCATAAGAACCAAACTGCGAGCCTGCATAAACCGTTGTGTTATCTCTTGTGTCAATCTGCACCTGCATACCATCACCACCACCAATTGATTTAAAAGCATAGTTACCGTTATCGTGCCAGTCAACTGTTTCATGGTTGTTGCTTGGGCCAAACCATGTACCGTTATCCTGCAAACCACCATATACATTATAAGGTTTTGCATCATCAACAGTAATGGCATAAAACTGACCAAGCGAAGCGGAGTTGGCTTTGTACCAGTTTGCTCCATCATCATAGGTAATATTAATACCACCATCATTACCATTAATCATGTGTGAATCTTTCTTTGGATTAATCCACAACGCATGATGATCGGAATGCACATTTCGTCCTTCAATATTTTTAAAAGTTTTTCCTGCATCTGTACTCATCCATGCATTAACACCAAGTACCACTATCTTATCTGCATTTACTGGCGACACATAAATTTTTGCAAAGTAATAACCATAAGTACTGAACGCCTGTGGCAATTTATTATTCACCAGTTTCCATGTTCTGCCAGCATCATCACTACGGTACACTTCACATCCTTTAATGCCTGCGTTGCTGAAACCATCATCACCTGCATCAAAATAATCCCACATAGCAATGGGTTGAATTTTTCCTGCACGCACCATTTCTTTTACAGTTGCTGCGGTATATTTTATTGGATAACGTTGCCTGCGCATAAACGTATCCAGCTTTTTATCATCAAGGCCAAGGAATTTATCAGCCGTCATAGTTTTAAAATCGTTGAGCTGAAGAACAGAATCACTTGCCGGTTTTTTCTTTGCTGTATCGGGCAATGCGTTATAATTATCAATCACTGCATAAACAATGTTTGGATTTTTTGCATACACACTTAAACCAATGCGTCCGAGTTTCTTCCCTTCTGCAAAACCACTGCCAGGTGCTGTTATATTGCTCCATGTGTTACCGCCATCTATGCTTTTATAAATACCACTTGTTGGTCCGCTTTCTGTAAACGTCCAGCCACGGCGTGTACGGTGCCACATCGCTGCATACAATTCATTGGGGTTGTTAGGATTTATTTCCATTTCAACTGCACCGGTGTTATCATCAACAGCTAATGTGAGTTTCCATGTTTTACCACCATCAACCGTTTTATATACACCACGTTCTTTATTGGCAGAATATAAATGACCGAGTGCGGCCACCCATGCTGTATTAGGATCGGTTGTGTGTAATTGCACTTTACCTATATGATGACTTTCGGGCAAGCCGAGATATTCCCATGTTTTACCATTATCGCTGCTTTTATACACACCATTACCAGCATAAGACGAACGGCTGCTGTTTACTTCACCTGTACCCACCCATATTACACGACTGCCGTACCATTTTACAGCAATGTCGCCAATGGTCATTACATCTTCATTATCGAAAATGGGCGTAAAAGATTGTCCGTTGTTTTTGGTATGCCACAAACCACCGCTGGCATAAGCCACATAAAATTCAGTGGGGTCTCCAGGGTTCACTTCTACATCATTCACCCTTCCACTCATTACCGATGGACCTATATTGCGGAATTTCGCATCTTTTAACAAAGATTTCTTCTCCATTTGCTTTCGCAACTCCATGCCTTTCAGTCTTTCTTCGGCAGGGGTTGGCTTAATTTGTGCGGCACTTACAAGAACAAGGAACAGAAACGAAAGAAGTGGGGTAACTTTGAGCAGGCAATTTTTGAGAATTGCAGTCGTTTTGTAATGAAGCATACAGCTTTGGTTTTTTAATCTCATGTTATTACGATACTATGAATCAACTATTCAACCTTTCAAACTTACGAATACCCGCCTTAAGTGTTATGGCGATCTTGCTTTTTTGGATGAACGGTTCGGCACAGTGTAAAGACTATACCATCAGCGTTAAAGGAGATACACTTAATTGTACCGACATAAAAGATCTGAAGCAAGGCAAATGGGTGATCCGTTATGAAGAAGTGCGTGGCGAACCTGGCTATGAAGAAGAAGGCGAATTCCGCAACGGGAAAAAAGAAGGTGCATGGCGTGTGTACACATTGATGGGCGATGTGTTAGCGATTGAATATTACCGTTGGGGAAACAAGCACGGCAAACAGCAATACTTTAATGCCATGGGCGATATGATACGTGAAGAAAGCTGGCTTGCACAAAACCCGGAGAAACCTACTGAAACAATTGAAGTGTATGATGTAAACGATCCCAAGAAAGTTTACCTCGTAGAAGTAAAGCTTGAAGCATCTTCTGTTGCCCATGGCTTCTGGACCATTTATGAACCGGGCACCGGCAAAGTATTACGCAAAGAAAATTTTATTCTGGGCAAGCTTGATGATGGCACAGGTTCTGCCAACGGCATCATTAAAAAAGACCCCAACGACCCTGCCGATGCAAACACAACCAAAAAAGAAACCACCAAAGAAAAAGTAAAACCCAAAGAGATACTCGACTACGAAAAAAAGAACGCCGGTAAGAAAAAGATAAAAGTGAGAACGGGACAAACGGGGGGATAATTGAAATACAAGTTCTGAGTTCTTAGTTTATAAGTTTTGAGTTGCCGGGCAGTTGCTCATTGCTTATCATGTTGCCGTTCTTTAAATATCCCGTTATAAACTAAATAACTAAAAAGACCTGTCAGAATAGTAGCGGCTATATCCCAAATGTCGATGGGTTTGCCTAATAAAGGATGTGCAAGCTCAAATACAACAACACTAAAAGTACCAAGTTTTAGCAAGTAATTCCCCTTTACTGTATCATTCGATAAAATTGCAATTAAAAAAAATATTGTTGGTAAAGTTCCCAATGTATTACCTAAAGTGTCTGCAACATGAAAGTCATTTATTTTGTTAGCGTATATATATGGTCGATAAATTGGTCGTCCAACAAATTC
>JAKFDY010000339.1:0-1868 GCA_036675885.1 Lacibacter sp.
TTTAAATAAGAGTTTTAAGGGTGTGGGAAATGGTCAGTTGAAAATTGAGCTTCCTGCAAATAGTGAAAAGGAAATCACGCAAACAATACAGGTATCAAATCCTATGCTTTGGACACCGGAAACACCACATTTATATCAAGCACAGGTACAGTTAATAAAAGATAAGAAAGTGCTTGATGATACAAAAAGCGATTTCGGTATCCGTTCCATAAAATTTACTGTTGAGAATGGATTTCAATTGAATGGAAAAACAGTAAAAATAAACGGCGGTTGTGTGCATCACGAGAATGGTTGCTTAGGCGCTGCTGCTTTTGATCGTGCTGAGGAACGCAAAATTGAATTGCTTAAAGCTGGTGGATTTAATGCAGTTCGCACTTCGCACAATCCACCCTCAGAAGCTTTTTTGAATGCATGCGACAGGTTGGGGTTATTAGTAATGGATGAGTCTTTTGATTGCTGGAAAATTGGGAAGAACAAGAATGATTATGCTAAGTACTTCAACCAGTGGTGGAAAAAAGATTTAGAAGCAATGGTTTTACGTGACCGCAATCATCCTTCTGTTTTCATGTGGAGCATTGGTAATGAAATACCGGAAAGGGGCAGTACTGAAGCTACTGAAACAGCAACGCTGCTGATAAATACATTAAAGAAAATAGATGATACCCGCCCTGTTACATCGGCTATCGTAAATAACGGAAAGAATTGGGATGTGTTTGATTCGCTGATGGCGACACATGATGTTGCCGGATATAATTACAACCTTCACACCGGTCCGGCAGATCACAAGAGAGTTCCTTCGAGAATCATCGTTCAAACTGAATCGTATCCAAAAGATGCGTTTGCCAATTGGAAATTAGTTCAGGAAAACAATTATATAATCGGAGATTTTGTGTGGACAGCTATGGATTATTTGGGTGAGTCAGGAATTGGGCGATTTTATTATTCAGGTGATACACCTGGTGAGCATTGGGAAAATGATTTCTTTCCCTGGCATGGGGCTTACTGTGGCGATATAGATGTGATTGGTTGGAGAAAACCCATATCGCATTACAGAAGCATGTTGTATAACAATAACGAAAAACTTTACATGGCTGTTCGTGAACCTGCCCCTGAACCGTTAGAAATTAAACTAACCTGGTGGTCGGTATGGCCCACATGGGAAAGCTGGACATGGCCGGGATTTGAAGGGAAAGCGATACCAGTTGAAGTATATTCAAAATATCCAAAAGTTCGTCTATACTTAAATGATCAATTAATTGGTGAAAAAAACACAACAGCAGAACAGGAATTTAAAGCAACATTTTTAGTGCCATATGCTGCAGGAGTTTTAAAAGCTGTTGGCGTAGAAAATGATAAAGAAGTTGAATCAACTTTTTTGCACACTGCCGGCGATGCTGCAAAAATGAAATTAACAGCCGACCGGAAAGAGATACTTGCCAACGGGCAAGACCTGTCATACATTACTGTTGAAATAACAGATAAGGATGGAATATTTCAACCGAATGCTGTCAACGGCCTGCATTTCAAAATTGAAGGACCCGGTATAATTGCAGGAGTAGATAATGCCGATTTGAAAGACTGGGAACTATATGTTGGCAACACACGTAAAGCCTGGAAAGGAAGAGCTTTGGTAGTAATAAAAAGCAATCAGCAGGCAGGTGAAATTAAATTGTCTGTAACAGCAAATGGATTGAAAGGGGAGAGTATAGTCATTAAGTCAACACAGAAAAATTAATTAAACAAGTACATTAGTGTCCCGTTAAATTAATTCAATTTTTAATTGTTCACATTTTTGTTCTTTGACATTCTTATAGACAGTGCTTTTCAACAACTCATTTAAGGGGGCTTTATCAAAGAGCGAAGCACTC
>JAKFDY010000340.1:0-4223 GCA_036675885.1 Lacibacter sp.
AGGCGATGTCCACCATACAGGTTTATCGCCCCATGTTTTTACAAAATGACCAACACGGTCACCTCCGTAAGGATGTGTTTCTCCCATGAAATTAGGACCACTTGAAAAATAACTGATACCACCTTTAGCTAAACCCGTTACTGTTGTCCATGCAAAACCGGGAATATCAGAAACCATTGCACTGTTTATCTTAACACCGTATTGTTTTCGCAATTGATCTGCATAATCAGTATAATGAAACATTTCTTCCGGCTGGCTAAGACCTGTAAGAATGTTTGCATACAAACCCGATAAACAAATGCTGCCTTCTTTAACTGCTTTGAAAAAGTTTTCTTTTTGCACAGCGCTTGCCCGCTTTAAATAATTTTCAACGGCCCATAAGGATTCGATATTCCATTTAAACCTTGCTTCTGCAGGCAGATGTTTTGTTTTTTCAATCATGTGCAACGCATCATCAATATTTTTGATGTGGATCTTTTCAACTTCCGGTTGCATATGCGAGTAACCAATATCGGTATGTGAATGATGAATAAAATGCAGCACACGATGAACAACAGGTTTCAGTTGAACATACTTGTTTACCAATACATTCTTTTGTGTCGACACCTGAATAAACATACTGTCATCTTTCTGAACTGCATTCACCGGTATATCAAACCTGTTGATCCCATTCTTTAAAACAAAAGAATGATTTTCCCTGCGGTTAACCTGTACACGAAGCTGTTCATCTTTCCCAAAATGAAGTGCTGTTAAAACCACAGGTTGCTTTCCATTTTTAAGAATAAAAGGCGTAGGAGCAACTTCTACTTTTTCTTCAAACGAAAACTTAAACGTCATGTACCAATCGTTGCTGTTTTGTGCCTGCCCAACAACTTTAATTTTAACCGGTTCACCTGGTTTCACCTTGCTTACGGGTAAGCGCAAAAAAGCAAGACCATGTGCATCATTAGCACCATCCCTGTTTGTTTGTTGGAACACTATTCTTGAACTGTCTGCTGCTGCAAACGACCAGTTTGGATTTTGATGATTGGCTGTAGTGGTAAACGTCAATAGCTTTTGATCGTTTACATATAAATCAAAATTCCGGCTGCCTTTACTTGTTCCTGACGAATGCCCGGCCACCCAACTGAAATAAACATAATTTCCTTTTATACTTTTTGGGACAGGTGCCGTTTCCCATTCAATTACTTTCTTACCATCGGTAGAGCGGGTTAACAAAGCCATTGTTGCATAATCGGGATAGGCTGAAGTGTAGGCAATATTTTCGCCGGCAATTTCTTTTGCATACCCGTTTACCCATTTTATCTTGCCAAAATACGGCACGTTCATTTGTGCCACTACCTGTTGCATAAACAGCATGGCAATAAGAATGAAGATGCTTTTTCTGATTGTTTTTAAAATCTTATCCGGCTGCATGTATCGTTGTTTTATGATCGAAGCGTTTATTTTAACTCTAAAATATTTTAAGCAGGCATTTCATTTGCATGCTTGAACTACTCTTTATTTCTTAAATGAAACAGACCACTCAATATCCTTTGTGTTATTGTTTTCAATAACAATAATTTTCAAGTCACTGCTTTGCGGATGGTTTTCCCATTTAATGGAAGATGCATTTGATTTTACCTGCAGCAATTTCCATTTATTTGCAGCTGCAACTATTCTAAAGGGTTCGCCTGCTACTACTGCTGCTTTTCCTGCAAGTGTTTTCTTTGCACTATTCCACTGTATATCTTTTACATCCATCCAACCTTGCAGAATATGCCTGTTGGTAGAAAGTAATTGAGGAACAGTTTGCACTTTCCTTACAGCATACATAGCACAAGCCAAACCATTTAACTCTGCACTGAGTGTTGCATTTCCTTTCAGCTTGCCAACAAATGCATCTTTCCAAAAATCATATACATAGTATTCTGATGTACTATCCAACGAAAGTCCACCATCAACCATTGCAGTTTGAAGGTTTACAGTTATTGTTGCACGTTCTTTTCCGCTATTAAATAATGTAACCTGGTGCCAATCGGGCGTCAATTCCAAATCATAAACACGTGGATCTTTCTGTCCAATAAATGCATCAATAGGTCGTGGACTTTTTAAACCATGATACATTGGATAAATGCGTGAAATATCTTTCACCATTTCAGGCGTCAACATTTCAAATGGTGTAGCTAATTCCAGCCGTCCGCTTGTGAGAGCAATCATAGTTAATAGAGATTGACGTGTTTCTGCATTATGCGAATGGATTGCTTTACTATCGGGATAATATGTAAACACACTACGGGCTTTGTACCAACGTAAACCACCGGTAGTCACAAATTGTGCTTCATACTGGTTATTATCCCATGCAGTACGTTGAATGTCTACGATGCCTGCTGTTACATCTAAGGTTGGTCTTCCGCTTTCACCGAGATTCCGCTCATGTATTCTTGCTTCGGGTCCCAATCCATCACGGCATAGTTGAAACACTTGTCTATAGGATGAGGTTGTGGTAGCTGCCGGATCATCGTATCCACCTTGTGGGTTCCATGCAGTTTCAGGATAGTCGAATTTTATTCCAACCATGCCATCCTTGCGTAAACGTTGCCACATGGCAAGTGTATATTTCTGAAATTCTTTATTCGTGTAATCGTAACGCACATAAGGTTGATGATGCCTGTGGTATAAATGCAGTTGACTGATGTCTTTGCCCAACATCCAATCAGGATGTGCCCTTGCAAAATCATCGGAAGGCATCCCTGCTTGAAAATAAGTTAACGGAATACCATTGCGTTCTTTCACCGCCTTGCACCATTTGGCAAATGTATCATATGGTTTTACCAAATGACCAAACTTGCTCCAATGCTCATCATCCCACCAACCTTGTTCTGTATTACCATCAGTATAACAATAAGAATCAGGTTCCAGTCGCACAGCTACTTTCGTGTATTTGGTTAATCCACATTTATTGGCTTCATCCATTTCGTTAACCAATGCAACAGAATTGTTGATGTCTTTACCGCCGCTTAAATTACCAACCGCCCAACCGCATAGTGTTGGAAAATCGTACACATTAGGTTTTGCATTATTTGCTTCACGCATAGCCAAACCATATTGTTCCAATGCAGTAAAAGGATTGTTTTCACCTACACCTAAATAGTATGTATCAGGCGCCCACCATTCTTCATTTTGTTTAATGAGCTTACCAACGGGATCGTTCATAAACAGGTTGATGCAACGCTTCTCTTTTTGGTATAAGGTATTGGCATAATAATATTGATAGCGCAAGCCACCCCAAACAATGGAATGTCTTTTTCCATTCACCAATGCTGTTAACAACATACTGTTTGTTGATTCACTGGTTGTATCGCCCAATACTTCAGGCATTGTAACACCTGCTGCCCCATTGAGTGTTTGTAAGGAGTTAATCTTTGCTCCGGGGAAGATGGTTGCATTGGAAAACAATTCGGCTTTCATAAACCGGCAATCATTGGGCAGTGTATTTTTAATACCTGCCTGTAATTCAACCCACGAATGTCCATCCATTAATGTAAATGCAAATCGGTATTCGGGTATTAGCTTGGTTGATCCTGTAAAAAACAATTCAAGCCGTTTGCCCTTTTTACCTGTGTTAGTAACAGGTTTTTGTTGCCAGCTTACTTTTTGTTTGCCAATACCTGTTGGCCCGTAAGTATGTGGTGAATTCCAGCCATCTGCTGAAAGGCGTGCATCTGTAAAAAGTACAACGTTACTTTTCTTATCTATAACACTATAAGTTCCTTTCTTCAGATCAATTTTAATAAGCACCACATTATTCGAAAGTTGAACTTCAGTTTCGGTAGCGTTTACAGTTGTTTCATTGCTCACAACCTGTGCCGTTATTGAAAACGGGTTACAACACAATACCAACACTGTGCTTACAATAGCTAAAAAAGCAAACTTTATGTTCTTTATCCTTTTCATATATTTTATATTAACAGCAATCATCTTTTGCGTAAGCAACAACAAGAAATGCTTTCTCTGCCCCGGCAGTACGAACAGTGTAAGTACCAACTGACGCAGGCACAATAAATGTTTCTGCATATTGATAGTTATCTGTTTTATTTCCTGTTACAACTTCAACCTCTGTTCCTTCAACCAACATGCAGCAATGACATTGATCGTAGGTAGCAATGGTTATTTCGCCGGAGAACTCATAGCGGTCAATGGTATAAAAATGTTCCTGGTGTGTAGGGAGTTTCCATTTTTTG
>JAKFDY010000341.1:0-1540 GCA_036675885.1 Lacibacter sp.
AATTCAAGTAATCAAAAAGCCGTTACCGTTTCGTTCACCTAATTGGAAATACATCACACCCGAAAATAAACAGGGTTCGATTTTGGTCTCTGATAACCCTCAATTCATCATTAATGTAATTAATGGATCTAAGCGCCCAATCATTATTATTGATGACTTTCAGTATGTTATGGCGAATGAGTTCATGCGTCGCAGTTCTGAAAAGAGCTTTGATAAGTTCACCGAGATCGGCCGCAATGCATGGGATGTGTTCAACGCAGCAATTAATGCCCATGACCATAAGCGCGTATACCTTTTAAGTCATACCGAAGAAGACGCTCAAGGTAAAACCAAGATCAAAACTATTGGGAAGATGCTAGACGAGAAAATCACTCTTGAGGGCATGGTAACCACTTGCCTTCAGACTGCGGTGATTAATGGTCAATACGTATTCCAGACTAAAAACAATGGCAATTCGACTGTTAAGTCCCCTGATGGCTTGTTTGAAACTGACCATATTGAAAACGATTTAAACCATGTGGATGTGGCGATTTGCGAATTCTATGGCATCCCAAACCCTCAAATTCAAACACAAGACCAATCTGCTTAATAACCTAAATTTAAACTTGGAGTAATTTTCATGAATCAGCAATACAAACAATTTGGCTTTAACCCTGACTCAGCAAAGCAAGCAGACAGCAGTCTACGTATTGAAGAAGCTGGTAAATATGTTGGTGTGATTAAGCATATGGAATTTATCACAGCGAAATCAGGTACAACTGGTTTTGAAATTGAATTTGAAACAGACAATAAAGAATCTGCTTCATTTTCTATTTGGACCGAGAAAAAAGACGGTACTCCATTGGGTGGAGTTCACAAAATTAATGCACTGCTTGCTTGTGTTGGTGCTCGTGGTCTAACACCAACAAATGCACCTTTAGAGAAATATGACTTTGACGCTAAAGAGCGTATTACTAAAAATTGTGTAGTAGCCCCTGAAGTGGCTAACCAGCGTATTGGTTTTCTTCTGCAGCGTGAAAACTACCAAAATGACAACGGTGAATGGAAACACCAGATGAATTTCTTCTCTTGTTTTCACGCTCAAAGTGAGTTGATGGCCAAGGAAATTATTGAACGTAAAACTACACCTGAGGCACTACCAAAATCACTTGCTTCGCTTATGTCTAACCCTATTACGACACGTAAGCCTAAAAACAACAATGGTGGTGGCTACCAACAAAATAATGGTGGTGGTTATGGTGGAAGTAACCAGGGTTTTAACCAGAACAATGGTTACAACCAGGGCGGGTTTGATGGTTATTACGATGATGTGCCACCAGTGTTAGGTGCCAACCAGCAAGATGATTTTCCGTACTGAGGTTAATTGGCTATGAATGCATTGATTTTAGACACTGAAACTCACGACCTGAATGGTTACCCGATTGAGATTGCTTACGCACCTTGCTCTTTTGAGCAAGGGGTGTTGGTAATCAACCAAGGGGACGTTTTTGATGAGTACTTCTCATGCCCTGAGCCTATCGCTCTGGGTGCTTTAGCAACG
>JAKFDY010000342.1:0-3000 GCA_036675885.1 Lacibacter sp.
ATCAAAGGCAATTTAAAGCCCTAAACGAGCCTTATTTGCAGGTTGAAACACCTGCACTAACACCTATTGAAATTGGGAAACCAATTGAAGTCAAATATGTTATTGTTAATTTGACAAATACCCCAGTAAAATTAATTAGCCAAACTGGCACTATTGGCATTAGCACAACAAGGTTTACGGAAAGTGATTTGAAAGAGATCAATCAGCCTGCAGCACAGAATATTTACATTACTAAAGACGGAACGCTTTTAAGAAAAAGTGGCGGCATCATAGTTACGAAAGAGTATTTCGATGCGCTAAATAAAAGGAATCACTACGTGTATCTGCTTCAAAAAATAAACTATCAAAATACCGTTACTGGCAAAAACAGGGCTTATTATTTTCAAATTAGGTTAAAGTATGTTGAAGGAAACAGTATGTTTCCTAATAATACTTTCTTCGAATATGTGGAAAATCTTAACTATGATTTATAGGTGGTAAGCTTCCTGGAAATAATTATTTAATGTTACAACTGTTTATCTAATTCTTTTATCACATTGTCTGCAAGCAAACGCAAATAATATTGATCTGCAGGAATAGGAATGATCTGCATTGATTTCAGCATTGCTGCAGCCTCATGCATTGGCAGGGAGAAAGTGAACTGCTTACCATCACAGAGCAACCGCCTACGAATTTTTACTTCAACAGCGTTCATGCTGCTGAAAAACATTTGCATAAATAACTTGTCATGATCTACATACTTGTTGTATCTGCAGGTTTCTTCTTTGCGGTGCAGGTATGGTAGAAAGTAATCGACAACGATTTCACATTCCTGCCTGGTTAATTTCAGTTTCATATTATCGGTTGTTTAGTGGTATGCCTTTGAGTACAACAAAGCTGTTTGCTATTGTAAATTCGTTGGTAGTGGCAAATGCATTGTCAGCAGTAAACACAGGATCGGCAATGTCAATCCACTTACCATTTGCAAACGACCGGAAAACTGTTTCATCCTGGAAAGCAGAATAGATACGGGCCGTTTGAATTTTAATTTTTGAGCGATCAATAAAGTCAACCAATCGCTTGTAACCTAGTTGCCGGTCGAGTGTAACAGTGGTTACTTTACCGGCCTGTAATTGCTTTAATGTGGTGTTACTGTCTTTTGAATAGTACGTATAAGCGGTGCCTGGGTTATCCTTCCAAACAATCCATGCATAGAAGCATGCGTATGACTTGAATGGATTTTCGAACTTACTAACTGGTTTTCCACTTTTTTTGCTGTCGATAGAGTTAAGATTCATTTATAGCGATTTTTTTATTGCGAACACAGATCAGTACATATCAGCACTCATTAGAACCTATCTGAACATATCAGAACATCGTCTTATCAGACTATCCACTTACGTATATAACATAAACAGGAAAACGGGTAGGGGCATCATGCGGCCATAGCTTTTTTTGCATCTGCTGCAGGTGCAGCAAAGAGGTTTGAGAATACGTTTATACGATCAGGAATGAGCCATGCACGCCGTTTAATTTCAGGGAACCATTTATCCTCTCCCCACATAGTAACCGTGTTTTCGGCCGCTAATGGCTTATCCTTGTCAATGGCAACAAAGCCATTGCGGAACAGTTGTTTTTTGAGATAGGAAACACTTTGACTGCTTATAAACTTGTATGCTGCTCTTATTGTGCCAACACTACGGTTGCAATCTGCACGTCTTACAAATACCAGGTTAAAGATGTCTGTCCCGAATTGTTCTATTATCGTTTTGCCATTCTCAAAGCAATGCCTTTGCAGTTTATCCAACTGTTGTGTAAATACCTCTTTATGAGTGAACACACGTTGATCCTGGTAAGTATCGAAGAGAATGTTTGATAAATAGTTTTTATCACTCGGATTTTTGTCCATGTGGTAATGAAAGCCGTGAAATTGCTTTTGTTGTGCCTGGTGAATTTCTATGGCGGCAAATGCCTGGTACAAACGTTTATGGTCGTGTACATCGTAATTGATTGTTGTTTTGTGTTTGTGATCTATTGCAAACGGCTTGCAGGCATCTTCCCAACTTGAAAGAATAATATTGCCGTGCATAATTTTGAGCAAATGAAGCCGCTGTAATTCCTTTATACGATTGTAGAACATGCTTACACTAATCTTGCACACGTATGCAAGGTTATCACGCTGCCTGCTGTAGTATTGAATTTTGCCGGTATCGGTAAGTGATTTTAAAACAGCAAACGTATCATAGAGCTTTACTGTTCTATTTACATGACGCTTTTGCACCAACATGCGATCTGCAAGTATTGCTGCAGGTAGTTCATTGGGGATGCGAATTGATAATATGTTGCTGTTGTTGCTCAAACAGTAGCGGGCTCTTTTATTTTCTTTCTATCGGCCTTGTAAATGCGTTTGAGTCTGTTGTTACCATGAAGTTGCCGGATGCTCGAAAGATTTAATTGAATGATCCCTTTCTCTTCACGTGTGAATTGCAGCAAAGGTTTTATCACTACTTCACCATGCCAACTCATTGGTATTTGATTGCCGCAATACAAGGTGAAGCCCCTATGTAAATTGTGGTTTGGCTTTCTTCGCATGTAGTTGCCTGGTTGCAACAAAAAGATGTAAGCACGTTTTGTATTTTCACTTAGATACATAGCGGTTGAATTTAATTGATGACTTTACCTGTATAGCAAAGTGTTTTGCCTTCGTATTGAACAAAACCTGCAGCGATCAGTTCCATAACTTTTAGCTGTGTTACGTTGGAGATAGGATTCATGTTTGCATCCATTAAACGGTAACATTGGCCGCCGCTTGGTTGTATGTGACCTTTCAGAAATGATCCTTTGTTATCTCTCATTAACAGTGCAACTTGTTTGGCTTGCTTTGATAAAAGATTCACCGGCTTTTTTGTGTGCTGTTCCATTATTCAGGAATTAAGAGTGAGGCAATAAGAGTTGCAAACAGATAAATAACAATACCTGCAACAATTTTGCAAGCAGCGGGTGCAGCATGAAGCACACGGC
>JAKFDY010000343.1:0-5265 GCA_036675885.1 Lacibacter sp.
TCTTATGGCATATAAAAAGAATAGTGAAACATTACAAAACGATAATTGGTTTATTCAAACCGGCGACTGGGATGCTTTCTAATCTACATTTATCATTTCATCAATAATGTACAACGGCCTTCGTTTGCTTTCTCTAAACAGGCTGGCAATATATTCGCCCATCAGTCCAATTACTAAAAGTTGAATGCCTCCCATAAATGTTACCACCGTCATTAACGATGCCCAGCCCGGAACTGTTTTGCCCTGGAAATAACTGATGATGGTGATGGCAAGTAGGCCAAATGAAATAAGCGATACAATTGTGCCGATCAGCAATGAAATGCGCAAAGGTTTAAAGCTGAATGATGTTGTTCCTCTCAGTGCTAATTTCATCATGGCAGCAAAACCATACTTACTTGATCCATGTAAACGAGAGGGAGCATTAAAAGGAATGGTCACTTTTTTAAAACCAACCCAACTAAAAATACCTCTCAGGAAAAGGTCTCTTTCTTCAAACTTGCGGATGGCTATCAACACTTTTCGGTTAAACCCTCTGAAGTCAGAAACGTTTTCTTCAATCGGTATATCGGATAGGAAATTAATGAACCGGTAAAATAAACGGGTGAAAACTTTCTTGAAAAAGCCAAGGTCTTCTGTTTTCATCCTTTTGGTAAGAACAATGTCATACCCTTTTTCTAGCTGTTCAAGAATAACAGGCAGGCAGGAGGGTGGATGTTGCAAATCACCATCCATTGTAACAATATAATCTCCGTTTGCATAATCCATACCTGCCATCAATGCATGTTGATGACCAAAATTCCGGGAAAAGGAAATACATTTTACACGATCATCCCGTAAAGCTAATTGCTGTATTTCAGTAAATGTGGTATCACGACTTCCATCATCAATGAACAGCAGTTCAAAATCTTCCGGCACATATTTTTTTACTTCATAAAATAGCGGAAGAATATTTTCAGCTTCGTTTAGTACAGGTATAAGAATAGAGACTTGCGGCATTCGCAAACAGTAGTTTTGGTTTAAGTGTGGCTAAAGGCAAGTATTATGCCCTGTTTTGGTACTGCAATGATAACATAAGAAAAAGCATCATCGTGCTTTTCGTATGATTGTTTTTTGGTATTAGTCATTTTAGCTATTTGCATGAAGCTGGGCATTTCGTAGAACATATTTGCCAATAATGTCGAATTCGAGGTTTACCGTTGTGCCTTCTTTTACATCCTGCATGTTGGTGTGTTCATAGGTGTAGGGAATAATAGCCACACTAAAACGGTCGTTGCCTACATTAAATACAGTAAGACTGATACCGTTTACAGCCACTGAACCCTTTTCCACAAGTAATGCTGCAAATTGCGGTGGAAATTGAAACGTATATTCCCAACTGCCATCAAGTTCGGTTAATTTGATGCAGTTGCCTGTTGTATCAACATGGCCTTGCACCATATGACCATCTAATCGGGCATTCATCAACAGGCAGCGCTCAATATTAATGAGATGATTCTTTTGCCAGCTTCCAAGATTGGTCTTTTCCAGGGTTTCAGCAATTGCAGTAACCCGGTGCGCCCCGTCTTTCACCTCTTCAACAGTAAGACAAACTCCGTTATGGGCCACACTCTGGTCAATCTTCAGTTCTTTTGAAACCGATGAGCTTATCCAAAAGGTTTTATTGCTTCCCTTAGTTTCGATGCCGGTAATAGCACCGGTAGCTTCAATAATTCCTGTAAACATGGCTGCAAATTAGATGGTTTTTTGTCCATTGCAAGTTTTGAAGCCTTGATTGAAACTTCGAAAGTCTTCGTTTTGGCCAGTTGTTTTGCAGTAATGGAGGTCACAAAGAAAAATTACATTGAATGTATGAATAAATGAGGATTCCCTTATCTTTGCGCCTCAAAATTCCTTAAAGGAGGTATCAAATTATGCTGATTATCGATTCAAAAGATTGCGAAAACATTGACAAGGCACTGAAAAAGTACAAGAAGAAGTTCGAAAAGAGCAAGGTATTACTTCAGTTGCGTGAGCGCCAGTCTTACACAAAACCATCTGTACGTCGTAGAGGTGATGTGTTGAAAGCAATCTATAAGCAACAGATCGCAAGCGGAAAGATCGAATTATAAGATTCTCTTTCGACAGAATATAGCTAATAGCCGTAAGGTTTCTTAACTTTACGGCTATTCGTATTTATGCCTGTCAGCGATCATCCACATATCCTTTCTTTCCTGGAGTATCTCAAATTTGAGAAACGTTATTCTCCTCATACCATCCGTTCTTACCAGGATGATCTTGCATTCTTCTTCGATTTTCTTTCTGCAACATTTGGCGGGGTTGAATTAAAAGATATCAAATCTACTTTTATACGCAGTTGGCTTGCCAGACAAAAAGAGGAGGGGGCATCATCCAAAACGCTCAACAGGAGAATTTCTTCTTTACGGTCCTTTTTTAAATATCAGTTACGACAGGAGCAAATAGTTGTAACGCCAATGACAACGATCGTAACACCCAAACAAAACAAGCGATTACCGGTTTTTGTTGAGCAGAAGGACACAGAAGTGCTGTTTCAACATGTAGAATTTCCAGATAACTGGGAAGGACTCATGAACAGAATGATCATGGAACTGCTTTATTGTTCGGGTATGCGGTTAAGCGAACTTATTTCTTTGAAACATACCCAGGTTGATACTGCAAAAGGTCAGTTGAAAATATTGGGGAAAGGAAATAAGGAGCGAATTGTTCCTTTGTCTGATGAGATGAAAATGCACATAAACGTCTATCTCAAGCAGAAGAAAGAGCAATTCACAGGCGAGCTGGTGTTTGAGTATTTGCTGGTGAATGAAAAAGGAAAAAAACTTTATCCCAAATACGTGCAGACAGTTGTTAAAAGATACCTGTCGCTTATTACCACTATTGAGAAAAAGAGCCCTCACGTTTTAAGGCACACATTTGCCACTCATTTAATGAATAACGGTGCAGAATTGAATGCAGTAAAGGAATTGCTTGGTCATAGCAGCTTAGCGGCAACACAGATATATACTCACAACACTATTGAGAAGCTGAAAGATATTCATAAGAAAGCCCACCCAAAAGCTTAGTTCCTTGCCTATAGCAGTTGATATTTTTACTACTACAATTTGGCTAAGAATCAGTGTTAAAAAATCCCCTTATTTAAGCAAAAAATATTTTGAAAACCCAGCCTCCTGCCGTAACTTGTTAGCACTGGAAAAACCTGTACCCAAAATCAGAAAAACCAGTTCTTTCACATTTATTATTCACTAGCTAAAATTTGGAACGCTATGACCGTTAAGATCCAAACCGTACGTTTTGACGCAGATGCGAAATTAATTGAGTACGTAAAACAGAGAGTAGAGAAACTTTACAACTTTCACGACAGGATCACGAAGGTTGATGTGTTTTTGAAACTCGACAATGTGGTGCACAACATTAAAGACAAAGTAGCCGAGATTAAAGTACACGTACCAAAGCAGCACTTATTCGTAAAACAAACATCCAAATCATTTGAGCAGAGTTTTGATGAAGCATTGGATTCTCTGATCAACCAACTAAAACGAAAAAAAGAAAAGCAATACGATTTGTAAACACACTTTAAATCCCCCGAAATATCGGGGGATTTTTTTTTGTCCATGACTGATTGATATTTTCTTTAGATTTTTTTTTACAAAAATTTTTCGATTTCGTGTTTTCCGTTACCTTTGCCTTCCCAAAAAACGGGGTGTATCTCTGTGTACATCAAAAAGTTCTTTACAGTATTGACTTTTAGCTAATAACGCAGTAGTTGCTTTTTGCAATTCTGCAAGGTTCATTTTTAGTGAAAGTGTATAATTGCCACTTTAGCTCAGTTGGTAGAGCAGCTGATTTGTAATCAGCAGGTCGTTGGTTCGAGTCCGACAAGTGGCTCTTGGTTTTTTTTTAGGGCAGGTTCCAGAGCGGCCAAATGGGGCGGACTGTAAATCCGCTGTCTTTCGACTTCAGAGGTTCGAATCCTCTCCTGCCCACAGGATAATTTGAAAATGTGCTGATTTGAAAATTTGATAATTGGCCATTGAATAGTTCTTTTGCATCTGAAGCTTTGAGAGGGATAATTTTCAAATTATCTCATCTTCAAATTTTCAAATTGCTTTGCGGGAGTAGCTCATTTGGTAGAGCGATAGCCTTCCAAGCTATAGGTGGCGAGTTCGAGCCTCGTCTCCCGCTCAGAGAGAAAAGTTCTTTAACCGGTTGATGTGAGAAAATCTCATTGATACTCTGCCAGCCGTTGCAGCTCAGTGGCAGAGCATACCGCTTAATAGCGGGAAGGTTGTGAGATCGGATCTCAAAAAGTTCTTTAAAGAGGTTGATGTGAGAGAATCTCATTGATACTCTACCAGCCGTTGTAGCTCAGTGGTAGAGCACTTCCTTGGTAGGGAAGAGGTCGTGAGTTCGATTCTCACTAACGGCTCAGATTGTTTAAACACGGCTTTAAGCAGGTGAGTAAGGAAAAAAACGATGAAGTGTGCGACGCAACAAGAGCTCAACAGGGTTATGTTGCCGATAACATAAAATAGTTAGTTTAACAGTTTTGTAAACACAATTTAAAAACAAATAAGATGTCTAAAGAGACCTTTAAGCGGGAAAAACCGCACGTAAACGTTGGTACTATTGGTCACGTAGATCATGGTAAAACAACATTAACTGCTGCTATTACTGATATCCTGTCTAAAAAAGGTATGGGTAATGTTGCTAAAAAGTATGATGAAATTGATGGTGCGCCCGAAGAAAAAGAGCGTGGTATCACTATCAATACTGCACACGTAGAATATCAAACAGCTAACCGTCACTACGCACACGTAGATTGCCCCGGTCACGCTGACTACGTAAAGAACATGATCACTGGTGCTGCTCAGATGGATGGTGCTATCCTCGTAGTAGCTGCAACTGATGGTCCTATGCCACAAACAAAAGAACACATCCTTTTGGCACGCCAGGTAGGTGTACCTAAGATCGTTGTGTTTATGAATAAAGTTGACTTGGTTGAAGATGCTGAGTTGTTAGAACTGGTTGAAATGGAAATTCGTGAACTGTTGAGCTCTTATGGCTTTGATGGTGATAATACTCCAATCATTCAAGGTTCTGCTACCGGCGCTTTGGCTGGTGAAGAAAAATGGGTGAAGAAAGTAGAAGAATTGATGGAAGCTGTTGATACGTTCATTCCTCTTCCTCCACGCCCGGTTGATATGCCATTCCTGATGAGTGTTGAGGACGTGTTCTCAATTACTGGTC
>JAKFDY010000344.1:0-19652 GCA_036675885.1 Lacibacter sp.
CCGGTATTTTAACGGAAATAATCTGAATTCAATTCAAATCGTCACCGTTGGTTTTTCGGCTGAAATACACGTCTATTAAGAATTTCAAAGAACTGCTATGTAGTTTTACGGGACACTAATGATCCGATTTTATAAAACGGATGTATCGTTTTTGGAAAATTTAAGTGCAAGTGGGGCCTGTTATTGCAGCTGCTTTTTGGGTATGCTCTTGATACCAAACATGGCATACAACGGGCACCAGCCAACAAAACTGGTCAACACAAATACGGCAGCTACTGCAAGTGCCACTATTCCCCATGTGCCCGTGATGATGTTTTGAAACCAGAGTAAAGCAAGTACACCTGCTATGCAAAGCCTGATGATGCGGTCTGCATTGCCCAAATTCTTTTTCATATACTATTTCTTTGTTGTTATGAGATGTTAATGATCTGGCACAAGGTTTGAAAACAATTTCATTTACTGAATGATGTACAAAGCCGCAGCAGATGATGTTCATCATAAAAAAGAGAGGGGCCGATGGATATCGGCCCCGAAACAATCACCAACCAAATTGCTATCTATCTGTGTGCGATAAATACGGGTAACTTATGTTCTGCAATTACATCTTTCACAAGGCTCTTGCGAATGAGCTGTGAAATAGCAGAACGTCCAAATGCACCGGATACCACCAAAGCACTTTCACGATTATTGATCCAGGTGCTGAAATATTTCTCAGGACTCATATCCAGTTTCATTAATGTGAGATCGCTGAAATGTCTTGATACGAGTTCTTCAATATTTACCTGTTGTGGAAATTCATTCTTCCCGTCTTCATGGATGTACACCATTAGAGTGGGGTTTTTTGTTAATTCCGGGAACAGGTAAGCGAATTGTTTAATAGCGTATACTGATGATTCTGTGCCATCGTAACAAAGAATATTTGTTTTCGGAAAATTATAGTTCTCCGGCACAACTACCACCGGGCATTCCGATCTGTGTAAGATGTCTTGCAAATATTCATTCATCTTGCCACCAAGGTTTTCATAAAAAACTTCACTGCCAATAATGAGCACATCAGCAAATCTTGTTTCAGCTTTCAGTTCAGGCAGTGCAAAATCATACAGGTCTTCATGCACACGGTACTCCATGCCGTTTTTGCGGCAGAGGGTTTCAAATTTTTCCTTGTTTTCCTTCATCACTTCCGTATTCCGTTCCTCCACTAAAGGAACAAACATGGGACCGCTCATGCCATCGGCATAGCTCCATAAATTGGCGGCCTGGGCCTGTGGTAAAAAAGCGCCGGTTACTAAAACAGGTTCCAGCTCATTCAGTTGACGGGCAAATTGAAATGCACCGTTTGAAAAATGAGTTCCGTCGAAAGCCAGCAGAATCTTTTTCATGATGAATGATTTTGAAGGTTAAAGATCAATTAGAAGCGAACTGCAAAGAATGATTCGTAATAGCCGGTGGGCTGATTCGGATCATAATTTTTTTTGTTTTATATTTTGTTCAGATTTTTTTACGCATGGCCTGCTCAATTTCGCCTTTGTTCAGCCGCTTTTCGGGCGGAATGTAACTCATGCCTAAAAACCTGTACATCTCTTCTTCTGTTTCTCCGGCCAGCCACTCATCCTGTTCATTAAAAATGCCATATTCATTTATTTTGAAGCCACGTTCTCTTGCAATGCTGCGGAGTTTAATATTATGTTCTTTTGAGCCGGTGAAATAAAGCATGGCGGCTCCAAATTCATGATCATTTACAATACGCACATCCACCTGCATCTGCTGTTCTTTTAATACAATGCTTGCTTTGGTTCGTCCTGCTGCAATTACTTTTTCAACACCGGGCATGGTTGTGAGTTTGGTGATGATCTTTTTCCTGTCTTTCTCGTTGGCCGTTATGATCAGGTCAAGATCGCCAATTGTTTCTTTTCTTCTCCTCAAACTGCCTGCCAGTTCTGCATGGTGAACAGCAGGAAATGTTTTTACCAAGGCCAGTAATTTATTGCCGATCTTTTCCGCCTCAGCAAGTGGCAGCCGTTTTTTATTTTCTTTCTCCAGTTTTAGCGCCTGCATCATGTTATTGATTTTCTTTGGCCCAAAACCTTTCAGCTTGCTCAGCCGGTTATTTCGCAAAGCGTCTATTAAATCTTCTTTCGAGTTTATATGCAGTTGTTTATGCAAAGTTCGTAAGGTAGCAGGACCAAAACCAGTGATATTCATCAGCTCCATCAGTTCAAACGGCACTTTCTTTTTGAGTTGTTCATAAGTTTTTATCTTACCGGTGCGGAGGTATTCAATAATTTTTGCGGCAATACTTTCGCCAATACCACCCAGCGCATCCAGCGCCTTAACATCTTTATATACTGAAATATCTTCCTCCATATTGGGCAGGATCTTTGCGGCATTTTCATATGCGATGGCCCGAAAACGTTCCGGTGCACCAAGGTAGCTGTAACAGTCTGCCATGCTTTGAAAGATGTTTGCAAGCCTGATATTATTTACCGGATGTTTCATATATTGTTTAGTTTTACCATATATTGTACAAAGAACCGCCATCTTCTTTCCGTGTTTTATGAGTAGTATCAAAGAACTACGTGATGACTGTCATATATTAGCAATATGAAGTGAAATAGCTTTCATCCCTAAAATCAAAACGATATGAACGCAAACATTGCACCTGAAATTCGTGAAGTAATGGAAGTGCTGCACTACAGGCCTTCCGTTTCAATCATTCTTCCGTTTGAGCCAAAAATGAATTTGAAAACAGAGTTGATGCATTCATTGAAAATGGCTGTAAAGAAAGTGGAAGATGAGTTGGTGGCAGAATATCCTGGTGAAATGTCGTCGCTGGTAATGACAAAACTCAATACGCTTGTTAAAAATATCAACTTCAATACTTTCAAGAAAAGTATTGCTGTGTTTGTATCGCCTGTATTTGAAAAAGTATTGTACCTGGATGTACCCGTTGAAGAAAAGATCATTATTGATGAATCATTTGAAATCAGGGATCTTGTTTATAGTAAAAAACAATTGCATAAATATCTTGTATTACTGCTGAGTGGAAAAGAAAGCAGAATGTATATAGGAAACAACGGTGATCTTGTGCGTATTATATCTGACCGGCCAGAGCATATTGATGCTTATGTAAACGAAGCGCCTGAAAGGGTTGCTAATTTTTCAGACATATCAGACAGAAGGGAAATGATGATGAAGAAATTTCTTTATCATATCGATCATTCACTTGATATTGTTTTAAATGCCTATCATCTGCCCCTGTTTGTAATGGGAACCGACAGGATACTGGGGCATTTCAAACAAATTACAAGACATGAAAAAGCCATTGTGGAGATTATTCATGGGAATTACGATGAGA
Organism: Lacibacter sp.; assembly: GCA_036675885.1. Lineage (GTDB taxonomy): Bacteria > Bacteroidota > Bacteroidia > Chitinophagales > Chitinophagaceae > Lacibacter. The sequence goes on from JAKFDY010000344.1 coordinate 3,356, forward strand.
GTTCCCTTGTGCAGCTGAAAGAAGTACTGGAACCTTATATCAACGATTGGAAAAAAGTAAAAGATAAAGATCTGCTCAACCAGATAGAAGAAGCAGCAGGTAAAAAGAAACTGGCAGCAGGTATTAAAGCTGTATGGCATGATGCTTCACATAAAAAAGGACAGTTGCTGGTAGTAGAAAAGAATTACATGTTTCCTGCACAACAAAGTTCAACTGCCGATGTAATAGAAAAACTTGAGGAACCTTACAACCGGTTCTCCTATATTAAAGATGCAGTGGATGACGTAATAGAACGTGTGCTGGATAATGGCGGTGATGTGGAATTTGTGGATGAAGGATTATTACAGCAGTATGAGCATATTGTGCTGATCAATTATTACTGATGAGATGAGCAGTATTATTAATCGAAAGTTTATATGGAAGCAGATGCCGTTCTTACTATGGTTTCTGCTTCCATTTTTACTGTTTGGCCAAACAGCTAAGGAAATTGTACAAAAGGCTGATGCGAAGATGAGGGGCAATACTTCAATTGTAGAGATCACAATAAAAACAGTGCGCCCTGCGTGGAGCCGAAGTATGGATGTAAAGGCATGGACAAAAGGAGCAGACTATTCGCTGATTCTTGTTCAATCTCCTGCAAAAGATAAAGGCATTGTTTTTCTGAAACGGAAAAAAGAAGTATGGAACTGGATGCCTTCGCTGGAACGCATCGTTAAACTTCCACCCTCCATGATGAGCCAAAGCTGGATGGGTACAGATTTTACCAATGATGATCTGGTAAAAGAATCTTCTGTAACGAGGGATTATGATCATTCACTTGTTGGTGATACGGTCATTGGCGGCCGGAACTGTTATATTATCCAAATGATTCCTAAAGCAGAAGCAGCTGTGGTATGGGGAAAGCTTATTGTGTGTATTGATAAAACGGACTTTATAGAACTACATACCCGTTTTTATGATGAAGAGGGAACACTCATCAATAGTATGAATGCATATGATGTAAAACTGATGGATGGAAGACTGATTCCTACACGGTTTGAAATGATTCCTGCAGATAAACGAAATCATAAAACCGAAATGATCTATCGTTCTGTGCAATACGACCGTCCTGTAAACGATGGATTTTTTACAACTGAAAAAATGAAAGTTGTTTCATAGCCTCATTGCGGTTAACACTAAGTTTAAGCAATGGGAACAAAAGATTTTTTCTGTCAGGATTATCAGCAATGGCAGCCCGGATGTTAAGCAGCAGAATACCAGCGTAAACTGAAAAAAATTAACCCGTTTTTCGAAATGCGTTAAAAAATTTAAACTCTTATGCTGTTAAAACTCGCCTGGAAAAATATGTGGCGTAACCGCAACCGCACCATTATTACAATGGCCTCAATCTTCTTTGCTGTTATTTTATCTGTTGCCACCAGCAGCCTGCGGGATGGTATTTTTGACAATCTTGTAAAAAATGTAGTGAGTTTTTATACCGGCTATGTGCAGGTTCACAAAGCCGGTTACAACGAAGAGCAGATATTAGATAATAGTTTTGAAGCATCCGCTCAAACTGAGCAAACCATTTTGCAGGATAAAAACGTAAGCAGTATTACACCCCGGTTAGAATCTTTTGCACTGGCATCATCCGAAAGCATTACCAAAGGCTGTATGGTCGTGGGCATTGAACCTGAAAAAGAAAATCAAATTACCTTACTCAAAAATAAAATTACAGCAGGTGCGTATTTAAATGAAAATGACAACAGCGTGCTGTTGGCAGAAGGACTTGCCAAACGCCTGCAATTAAAATTACATGATACTGTTGTACTCATTGGCCAGGGTTATCATGGCAGCACTGCCGCAGGTAAATTTCATATCAAGGGTTTATTACACTTCGGTTCGCCTGATTTGAATGATAAAGTATTGTTTATGCCCCTGTCAACTGCACAGGACTTTTACAGTGCATACGGCATGCTCACCTCTTATATTCTCTTACTTAAAAATACAAAAACTGCAGAACCAACTTCAGTTGCTGTAAACAAACTGCTGGGTAATACGTATGAAGTGCTTAGCTGGGGCGAACTTATTCCCGATATTAAACAACATATTGAAACTGATACCAACAATGCCAAATATGTGCAGGGGGTGCTGTATATGCTCATTTGCTTCGGCATTTTCGGTACGCTGTTAGTAATGATGGTGGAACGAAAATTTGAAATGGGTATGCTGGTGGCCATTGGTATGAAAAAAATAAAACTCATGCTGTTGTTGTTAATGGAATCTGTATTTACTGTTCTGGGCGGTTGTATACTGGGCATTATTGCCAGCATACCATTGCTGTATTATTTCAACCGGCACCCGATAACGATTGGCGGAGAAACAGCAGCAACTTATCAGCGTTTTGGGTTTGAACCCATTTTTCCAACATCGCTTGATGCATCCAATTTTATCAGGCATGGGATCATTGTTTTAGTCATTGGTTTGATTTTATCGTTGTACCCTATGTATAAAGCAATGCGTATAAATCCGGTGACTGCTATGAAGAAATGATAACATGATATAAAACCGGGATAAATCTCAGTAAAGGAACACAATTCTTAAAAAGAAAGAATATCAATTAAACGAAAACGGCTCACACGGAAAAGCAACTGTGATTCTGGCAAAAGGAAAATATTCATAAACGGGTAAAGACGAACGAAATAAATTGAACAATTTCAATAGCTAAAGGCACAAGAATTTGATGCAGTATAAATGATCAGAATCACAGCAGGGCTTGATACTAAGCATTTTAAACTGTTGCTGAATGTGCTTGCTTTGGGAGCCAAATAAATTTCGTAATCAAAAAAATGTCAGTCATGAAAGAAGAGAAAGATGCCGAATTATGGCAGCAGGCAAAAGCAAGGGCTGATTTTAAAACACACCTGGTCTCTTTTGTAATCATAAATGGTATGCTGTGGATTATATGGTTAGTTACAGCAGGTATCAGCACACATCCATGGCCTATATGGCCTACAATGGGCTGGGGTGTTGGGTTAGTGTTTAATTATTTAGCCGTTTATAAATTTAAAGACACCGCAGAAAAGGAATATGAGAAGTTGAAAAGGCATAATGTACAATAGGAAATGGTATAAAAATTCAGGCTTTATCAATAATTAACTGAAGTGCTGCTGAATATTTAAAACGTTTATAACTGAACGGGAATATGTGGGACAGGAGTTGTTTTTTGTAAAGCAATTCTCTATATAACGTAGATACAGGGTTTGTTTTTTGTAATTGCCAGAATTCTGCTTCATTCCTGCCTTTACGTTTGTGGAATGCTGGTTATTGCCGGCGTTAACAGCAGTGAATGCTTCAGGTATAAATGTAAACCGGCCAACACTTTGTCAGGAGTTTAGGAACGAATCTGGCAGGTGTTTTCGTTCTCTTAGTAGCAGTATCGGCTAATATACTCTTGCACCGGAGAAGAATGAAGTCCCTTTCATGAAAATTACTGCTGATAAATTCTATCATTTATTTAATAACAGGCACAGATAAATTTTATCAATAAAATGTTTCAGTTATGAAAAAGACTTTTCTTTTAACAGTAATGTTGGGCTGCTGTGTTGCGGCCTCAGCTCAGCATATTGTGTATGGCAATAATGTTACCATCAGCAAGCCCGTGTACGAAGACTTATACATTGCCGGGGGCACCATCAATATTAATGCTCCGGTACATGGAGATTTAGTAATTGCCGGGGGCACCATTATTATAAATGATACAGTTACAAACGATATACTGCTTATTGGCGGAGAAGTTACGTTTAATGGTTTTGCAGGAGATGATCTTCGTTGTGCAGGTGGAAACCTGCGTATCAGCAAAAATGTAGCAGGCGATCTGGTAATAACCGGCGGTACTGTTATTATTGATAAAGGGGTCACCATTGGCGGTTTATTGGCAAGCGGCGGCAGAATGACTGTTGATGGAAATGTAAATGGTGAGGTGAAAGGAGCTTTCGGGGAACTGTATTTAAATGGCACCATGTTAAAAGATATTGACTGCCGTGGCGGAAAAATTACAGTGAATGGAACCGTTAACGGTAAATCAACTTTAGCTGCGCCGAATATTACGATTGGCAATGATGCAGTATTCAATAATGATGTCCGTTACTGGAATAAAAAAGGTTCGCTTGATTTTAAACAGTCACTTAAAAACAGCAAGGCCAGTTACGATTCTTCACTTCGTATCCGCACCGGCGAATGGTATTACCTGGGAGCAGCAACAATTTTGGGTTTACTGTGGTGGCTGGGTATGGCTTTACTGATGATTGTAATTGTTCAGTATTTATTTTCTGCTCCTATGAAAAAGGCGGCCGATACTTTTTTCAACAACACATTAAAATCTCTTGGGTTTGGATTTCTGTATTTTATTGCAGTACCTGTTGCTGCAGTGATTGCTTTTGTAACAGTGATAGGTGTTCCGGTGGGCTTGTTATTGATCGTGGGTTATATAATTTTATTACTGTTGGCTTCAGTAATTACGTCGGTACTGCTTGCAAACTGGTTGAATAACCGTAATAATTACAACTGGAATTACTGGAGGATGGTGTTCGCAGCGCTTGGCATTTTTATTTTATTAAAGCTGGTATCCCTGGTGCCTTTTGCAGGATGGTTGACTATGCTCTTCCTCGTTTGCACAGCGTTTGGCAGTATCCTCTTAAATATATCATGGCGAAAAAAAACAGCCATAATTGTTAGATGAGAAATGTATAAAACAATCGTATGATTTTTATAATGGCATGGCGAAACATCTGGCGCAATAAAATGCGGAGCATTGTTATTATGCTGTCCATCGCATTGGGCTTATTTGCAGGCATAGCTGTGCTGGCATTATATAAAGGCATGATGCGGAGCCGTGTGCGTACGGCTATTGATGCAGAAGTGGGGCACCTGCAATTGCACGATTCCAATTTTAAAAAAGATTACGAACCTGCATTTGTTATCAGCAATGGTGCAGAGGTTTTAAAAACAATCCGCAGCATGCCGGGTATAAAAATTGCAGCGCCCAGAAGCATAACCAATGGAATGCTGGCAACTGCAACAGGAAGTGCCGGTGTGCAGATTAATGGCGTAGTACCACAGGATGAATACAATGCATCGCAACTGAAAGCCAAAATAGTGGAAGGAAAATTGTTTGACAGTACAAAGAAGAATGAAGTGATGATTGGTAAAAAACTGGCAAAGAAAATGAAATTAAAAACAGGATCGAAGTTAGTGCTTACGTTTACTGATTCATCCGCCACTATTGTTTCCGGCGCTTTTCGTGTGGTTGCTGTTTATGAAAGCAATAATGCACCGCTGGATGAACGGAATGTCTATATCAACATCAACACCATGAATGAACTGCTTACCACAGGTAATTCTTTCCATGAAATTGTTGTGTTGCTTAACAGGGATGAAGATGTTCCGCTGCTGCAGCAACAACTACAACAGCAGTTCAGCAATTATAAAATTGAATCATGGAAGGAAATTTCACCTGAAACAGATTTACTGGTAAAAACCACCGATCAGCTTTCATATATACTTATGACCATCATCATGTTTGCGCTGGCATTTGGTATTATTAATACCATGCTGATGGCTATACTGGAACGCACTAAAGAAATTGGAATGATGGTGGCATTGGGAACCAGTAAAATGAAAATGTTTTTGCTGGTGTTATCAGAAACAGTTTTTCTTACACTGGCAGGAACACCGGTTGGTGTTTTAATTGGCTGGTTGGTTATCACCTATTTCAATAGACATGGGTTGGATGTAAGCGGCATGGGCAGGGAAATGATGAGCAGCTTTGGTTACAGCACGCTGATTTATCCTGAGTTTCCATTGGATAAAATTGCGGGTGTACTATTGATTGTTTGCAGCACGGCATTGCTGTCATGTTTGTTCCCGGCAATAAAAGCATTAAGGCTGCAGCCGGTGGAAGCCTTGAGAGGCCTGCGCTGAATTTCCTTCAAAGGAATTGCTGAGCGAATAATAATTAAAAGTTGTTCGAAGTATTAAGTGATGATAAAAGAAATTTTGTTGAAATGCCCGCACGGATGAACTCGGTCCGCACGGGCCTAATTACAAAAGATGAAAAATGAACTAAACTCCGGTGCCGCTCACCTTACTGCAGGGAGCGATGGTGAGATGGAAACCGTTATTGATGCGCATAACATCAGCAAGGTGTATAATCCAGGAACAATACCGGTGTATGCAGTAAATAACGTGCATCTGCATTTGGAGCGTGGTGAGTTTACTGCATTGGTTGGTCCGTCCGGTTCGGGTAAAACAACATTGCTCAATATGATCGGAGGATTGGATAAACCCGACCAGGGAAACATCATGATCAATGGAGTGGACATTACCAAGCTGTCTGCAAGACAGCTGATTGATTTTCGTTTACAGAATATTGGTTTCGTTTTTCAATCGTACAATTTAATTCCGGTATTAACTGCAAAAGAGAATGTTGAATTTATTATGCTGTTGCAGGGTGTTAAGAAAGAAGAACGGGATGAACGGGTGAAACAATTGTTCAAACAGATTTCAATGGAAGAGAAAATAGATGCACGGCCGGCACAGTTATCAGGCGGGCAACAGCAACGGGTAGCTGTTGCAAGAGCGCTTGCATCAAAACCACAATTTATTTTGGCTGATGAGCCAACGGCTAATCTTGATTCGAAGTCGGCTGCTAATCTGCTCGATATTATGGCAGACCTGAACAAGGAAGAAAATATCACGTTCCTTTTTTCTACACATGATCAACGTGTTATCAGCAGGGCAAGAAGGGTAATAACATTGGTTGATGGAAAAATTGCTTCTGATACTGCTGCCATTGATATCGCTCAGTCTCATACACTTGAAACAACATAAATGAAAGCCGTTCTGTTGATAGCGCCGATTCTGTTTTGCCAGGTTACGCTGGCACAGGACAGCAGTGAATCAAAAGAAAAATGGGAGTTGAATGGTTATCTCAAAAACATGGAGAATCTTACGTTCGATCATTTGAGTAAGCAGGTTACATCCGCCAATTTGTTACATAACCGCATCAATATAAAATGGATGCCTTCTGCAACGTTTACAGCAGTGGCACAAATACGCAACCGTTTATTCTGGGGCGAAGAAATAAAACTTACACCTTCTTTTTCCTCGCTGTTGAAAAGTGAAAATGAAAAAATAAATCTGCAGGTGCAATGGATCAACTCTGCATCTGTTGTACTGCATACAAATACAGAGCGCTTGTATGTTGATTACCGCACAGAAAAATGGAATGCAAGAGTTGGGCGACAACGTATCAATTGGGGCGTAACAACTACATGGAATCCTAATGATGTATTTAACTCTTATAATTTTCTCGATTTTGATTATGAAGAACGGGCAGGTGTAGATGCAGCAAAATTACAGTACCAGTTTAATGATTTTGGAAATGTTGAACTTGCTTATTCGCTTACCGGAAATAATAAAGGAGATATTGCTGCTGCCCGTTTTTCATTCAACAAATGGAATTATGATTTTCATATACTGTCTGGTTGGGTGAATAAACAGGCTTCAACAGGAGCAGCATGGGCCGGCAGTATTAAAGAGAGTGGTATAAAAGGCGAACTGCAATATTATTTCAGGAGTAAACATGCCAACGATCGGTTGAATGTTGTGCTGGAGTGGGATCATATGTTTAAGAAAGGCTGGTATGCAAATTTCAGCACGCTTTACAACAGCAGAGGGGTTGATACCGTAGTGAATAACTTCAGCAGTATTAACCTGAAACTGTCGCCACAAAACCTGATGCCCACCAAATGGAATTTAATTGCAACAACATCTAAAGAAATCACTCCTTTATTATCTGCCAATATGAGTGTGCTCTTTACACCTGGTACTAACCTGCTGATTATTCTTCCTTCTGTGCGTTATAATCTTGCAACCAATTTTGATGTGGATATTGTTGGGCAGAGTTTATTTTCTGAACTAAACAGCACATTTCGGGGAGTAAGTACACGGATCTTTCTGCGAATGAAGTGGAGTTTTTAAACGACTTCCCTATCATGACCAGTGACGCCAGTCATTGCTTTCCCTTAGCTGGGGCTGTATCTTGTTTGCTTCTCTAAAGCTTCTTTTATTATTCATTTCTAAATATTTAATTATGTCAGTTGTAAAAGTTATTGAAGTAATGGCAAATTCAACTAAAAGCTGGGAAGATGCTGCACAAAATGCAGTGGCCAAGGCAAGTAAAACCCTCAAAGGAATTAAGTCAATTTATATTCAGGATCAAAGTGCAGAAGTAGTAAAGGGTAAGATTATTGAATACCGCATTACTGCTAAAATCAGTTTTTTATTAAGCTAAGTAAATCTTTTTTTATGTCACTCGATTTTCAACAATCTTCAGCAAAAGGAAATGAGTTTGTTAACTCGGTTGCCAAAGAACTTAATGTGCCAAGAGATATGGCCGGAAGAATTATCCGTGCCGTGCTGCATGCATTGCGGAACCGTATTTCGCATGAAGAATCGTTTCAACTGATGGCACAGTTGCCACTTGCACTCAAAGCAGCCTACGTGGATGGGTGGAAGTATTCCAAAGATTTTGAGCGTATCCATCACGTAAGTGAATTCCTGGATGAGGTGAGGAAAGAAGATGCAGGTTTGGCCGGTTATGATTTTGGTAATGATGAGCGTGCAGAAAAGGCTGTTACAGTTGTTTTCTTTGTATTACATGATCATGTAAGTGCCGGTGAATTTACCGATGTGTTGGCTTCGCTGCCATTGGAGATCAGCAAATTTATCAGAAACGGAATTTCAAAAAAGGAGATGATGTAAGCTCTGTTAAAACGGTAGTTCATAATAGGCAGCAAATACGCAAAACCTTTTGCATGTATTTACTGCCTTTGGTTATGAAGATCCCGTAATTGAATGTTACCTCAGAATATTGTTTTTTACCATATCGTTAATAATCAGTTTGCCATATTCATGTCCTAAGCTTTCAGAATTAGCAGGGACAAAGGATTTTGTTTGTACAGAGTAGATCAGGGATTGTGTGCTCATGTCATACACATTGCTTTCCCAGAAATATTTTGTATCCGTTACATAGTATCCCTCTTCATAAATACGGTAGTTGAGTGTGCCATAATAACCCCAGAAACGATTGTAATAAACACCATAGGGAGAATAGTAAAGACGTCCGGGAACATAGTTACGTTCCTTTTCTTTATCAAGAAGTACAATTGTAATCACGGCATCTACACTGCTTTCTTTCAACTTGTCAATTGCATCCTTCTCCTTCATATCACTAAAGGCTTTCGGCCCATATTCGCTCAATGAACCTACTGCATTGTAGCCTTTGTCTTTCAGGTCGCCCACCAGGTGTGCTTCCATTTTCTCCTGCAGGCTTCTGTCGGTATCACGAATCAATCCCAGTACCAGGATTTTTTTGTATTGCTTTGCTTCAAGGTTTTGTGCCTTCCAGCTGCTGGTGATTTTTGTAGAAGTACAACCACTCAGCAAAAATATCAGCAGAACAGCCAGCCATTTTATCTTTTTCATAAATGTTTATTTTAATTGTTTGCAGATTACGGTTCTTGCAAAATAACATTCAGATAAATTTGGTACAGGCGATTGGCGTTACATCAGTAAACCACAATACGTTGCTGCTCGTTTTTTTCGGCGGTGGTCGTTTTCGGCATGTATATGCGAAGCAACCCTTCTTTATATTCTGCAGATGCCAGCTCTGCATTTACATTGTCAGGAAGAAGAATGTGCCGGTCGCAACACTCATAATTAAACTCATGCAATTGAAAGGAACCCGAAGCAGGGTCTGCAATTTTTTTTATAAAAAAAGCAATTGACAATACATTATCCTTTACTGAAATAAGAAAGTTTTCTCTTTTTACACCCGGTATGGCGGCTTCAACAATAAAACTTTCTGTTGTATCCAGTACATTCACCAACGGTTGCACAACTGTTCCTTCCCTGTGCTTCTGCAATTCAGCTGCAAGTTGTTCCAACTCTGGTGAAGGAATATATTCACCCGGATAGATGTAGTGTACGCTTCTTTTTGATGAATAATGTTCCATAATTTAATTTTTACAAGTTTGGCAATCGATTTTTTTTCGCACCTCTTGTTTTCATAAAGCAGGGAACATTCTTTCAAACAGTGAAACAGGTTGTTATTTAATTTCAGGAATACATATTTTGTTTAATAGAATTTTTCTTTTTGCTGCAGGTTATTAATATAGGTTTTCACTTCTTCATCTGTAACCTGTTTAAAATCGTCGTAAAAAGCACCTACGCCATAAAACTCTTCTGCTATCAGTAAACAAATAAACTCATCTACCTCTTTTCCTAATTTTTTATACGCTTCTGCTGCCGTAACCGGAACAGCAATAATTATTTTTTCAGGTTCCTCTTTGCGTATCAGCTTCACCGTAGCCAGCATGGTGTTACCAGTGGCAATACCATCATCCACAATAATGGCTGTTTTACCTTTCAGAGGCAGAGGCGTGCTGTCACCCATAAACATCTCCTGCATGTCTTTTAATTTATCCTGCACCCTCCTTACTTCCTGCTGAATATATGCCTCCGGCACATCATCATGTGGTATTACAAAATAATCAGTAACGCTTGCAGCGCCAATGGCATATTCCCTGTTGATGGGGTGGCCTATCTTTTTAGTGAGCACCAGTTGCATCGGAAAATTTAATTCACTGGCAACTGTATATGCAACCGGCACACCTCCTCTTGGAACGGCCAATACTACGCATGGGTCTATCACATACTTCTTCAGCTTAAATGCCAACTCTAAACCCGCATCTATTCTGTTGTTGAATGTCATTTTTTTTAGTTTAACTGTTTTTTGCATTCACTGGTTGCAGGTATTTCTGGAACCATTTTGCTGCAAGCTTTTCTACAATTTCCATTTTACCTTCTTCTTCAAACAAATGCGTGGCGCCTTCTACAACATCCAGGCGTTTAATACAGGTAAGCTGTTCAAATGCCTGGCGGTTCAGCTCAAGTACAACAACATCCTCGCTGCCTACAATAAGTAAAGTAGGTGCTGTTACTTTATGTAAATCATCATTTGCCAGATCTGGCCGGCCACCTCTTGAAACCACTGCTGCTATTTCCGGTAAGCGTGCCGCTGCCTGCAATGCAGAGGCAGCACCTGTACTTGCTCCAAAATAACCAATGCTGCAACCTGATACAGCCGGATGTTTTTCCAGCCATTTGGTAACACTATACAGGCGCTGTGTAAGCAGGCGTATATCGAAACGATTTTGGTAACGCCTGTCTTCTTCAATTGTGAGTAGGTCGAACAGCAAGGTTCCGAAATTCTGTTCGTGCAGGTAAGCAGCTACCATGCGGTTGCGTGGACTGTGACGGCTGCTTCCGCTGCCATGTGAAAAAATGACAATGCCCTCTGCATTTAACGGAACAATCAATTCACCCTGCAGCACCACAGTATCAAGTGGTATATCTATTTCACTGTTAAACCGGAAATTCATCATTGCTCCTGGTTTTTTCTTAAGGTAAAAAAATCGGCGACTTTGCTTTTATGTTTATTTCGTATTGAGCCAGTTGAGTTAAGCGGTCATCAATTTGTTTTTCCTGCACTTCAGCTTTATGGAAAAAGATTGCAGCATTTTCCATACCTAACGTACTGGCAAAGGCCGCAGCTGTTCCATAAGCGCTGATCTTAAAGTGATTGATCATTTGCACACTTGCCAGCAGGCAGGCATCTGTTACTTCAGCATCTGCACACATCACCAGTTTTTCATTTGTATCCTGAATGTAAGCACTCATGATGCGGTTGGTTAGGCTCAGAGAAATAAGCTGTTCTGCATTTACAAATTCTTCCAGGTTATACAAATGCTCACCAATATCATCCCTGTATTTCTGTAATACAGTTTTCAGTTTTACTGAATTTGCTTTACTGATCCATTGCGGCAATGCATTGTTTAACTGCATTTCGGCACTGGAGAATTTGCTTGCTTCATGATCAAGCAGGTTGTGTAGTGTTGTAATACTTGTAAGTTCCTGTTTCATATGCATACATTTTATCGTAACCGAATATATTGTATTATCTGGCTATTTCCTATGATGACTGTCATATAACCCTTGACGATATTCATTGTTTTTTGCATTAAAAAGAATGTGTTTTGGAATGATGATTGTGGCTTTGCTTGCTGCAACAAAAAAACATTCCTGTTGTGTTGGCAACAGCACGCAGGTGATCAATAAAACAGGTATTATGAAACTGTTTTTATTTCTGCTCACAGCATTTGTGGCTCTTACAGCTATTGTGTCGGGTGCATTGCTCGTCAGTTATCCCGATGGTTCAATATTCGGTATGTCAACGGGTTTGCTCAAAGGCACACTGTTCAGTAATTTTCTTGTGCCGGGTATAATACTTTGCGTAGCGGTAGGCGGCACCAATCTCATAGCTGTTATTCTTAATATGCAAACACACCAGTTGCGTTACAACTGGGCCATTGCAGGAGCAGTAATGCTTATTGGCTGGGTAATTGTACAAATGCTGCTCCTTGCTGTGTTGCATTGGCTGCAGTTTGTGTATCTCGGCATTGGGCTCATGATGGTTTTGCTGAGCTGGCAACTGAAAGGCAAGTGGGCGGTGTAAATTCAAAAGAAATAATGGGGCTGGGGGCTGCAGAATACGTGGCAACAGCAGTTCCGGTGCCGATGATGAATATCGGCATCGAGACTGTAAGCGTCTCGACTTCTGCGGGTCTCAGACTCCGGCCGTAGCGTCGGAGCTTTTCCCCTTCGTATCCGGCAGCCCGTCTGCAATTCATTAAGGGATCAACTGTTAATCAAAAGGCAGACAGTGCATTCATTGAAACAGCTGAAAAGCATGAACAATGCCACTGAAAAAACATGTGCACTGAACATATTCTGTAAACAATTAATACCTCAGGTATTCCCTGGAATTATCTGGTTGATCGGGACATAAAAAACAAGCAGCGCCGGGTATTAGCATTACCCTGCAAAAAAATTGGTGGTGTAAATCTGGCCTGCTGATGACCGATAAAAAGTGACGGTGGTTCTTCTTTTTTTTTGAAGTTTTAGAATACTGGATGACTTCATTGATCGTGGTCATTGACAGATGCTGTTGTCCTGAATATTTTTGTAACGCAAAAATCGATTTATAAACTTTTAAATGAAAAAACATGAAACACCCTAAAATATTGTTGTTAATTGGAACCTTGCTCGGATTTGCTATTCCTTCCATTGCTCAAATAGAGTTACCCGAAGTAATTGTAACTGCCGTAAAGTATAAATATCTTTCAGCAGTTACTAATAAAGAACTGCCTCAACCGGTAAGGCTTCTTGAACGGAGGGCCGCTGAATTTGATATTAAAAATTCAGAATATTATGATGACGAGTATGATGAATACTCTATTACCTTTTACATTCCTCAGGGATATATTCTTGCTACCTACGATAAAAACGGTAAAATTCTGCGCACAGCAGAAAAATTCAAAAATGTTGCTCTGCCTAAAACTGTGGCCGAGGCTGTGGCAACCAGGTTTCCCATGTGGAGTACTACCGAAGACGTGTACCTTGTAACGTATCAGGAAGCAAAAGGAGCAACTAAAATCTGGAAACTCCTGTTGAAAAATGGAGATCAGAGACTAAGAGTAAAGATTAATGAGAAGGGCGAATTTATCAAATGAAGCCCGTATAGTTCAGGTATAACATTCAGAAATCCAGCGTAAGATCCGATAGCTATTGGATATTGTGCCGGATTTCTGTTTTTACAGATGCTGCATACCTGCACTAAGGAATAGTGAAAGCTTTAGTGCATATGTTGTTGGTGAAAACAAACAACCGACGATGAACATTGTGCTACTCTCAACTTTGTACAATACTCAACAACCTGCAATGCCAACAAGCGCTGCGAATATGGCTACCTGATTTATTCAAAATCATTTTTTCTTCTCCGCTTCCTTCTTCTGCTTCTCCAGCCTCCTGAAATAACCTCTGAACAGGAAATTGCTTTTCAACGCTTCCATGTTCTGGTTAAATCCTTCGGTTCCTTTTTCAATATTCTGCAAACTGTTATTGAGCTTTTGCACCAGTAATGAATCTTTGAGTAAACTATGGATGGTGCCTTTGCCATTGTTTACATCGTTTTTAACTGACAATGTAAACGCATGCAGATCTGCAGCAAGCGAATCGGCATTGCTGCCCACCAGTTTTATTTTTTCAATGGCTTCATTCAGGTTCCAGGCAATGGCTGTATCGGTAATGATTTTTCCCAGCGATCCTTTGCCTTGTTTTACATCGGCAATAATGGTTTGAATGTCTTTCACCATCAGATCGGCTTTTACTGTGGCTGAGCGTATGTTGTTTACTGATGAAAGAATATTTTTGGGTAAGGCTTCGTTGTCGAGTACATCCCACAATACTTTACTGTTGTTAATGCGTTGAACTGTAGTTTTCAGGTCTTCTGAAATAACAGCAACGTTCTGGTTGGTGCGGTTCAAGAGTTCCAGCATCTCATCGGTGCTGATGATTTTTTTTGTTTTCAACAGGTCACCGCTAACCGCAAATGCTGATCCGTCTTTTGAAGGCGTGATCTGCAGCAGTTTATTTCCCATCAATCCATCGGTTGATATACTCACCACATCATTCACCCGTATAAATTGTTTCATGTCTTTTTCAATCAACATGGTTACTTCAATAGATGTATCGTTGATAATGGCTACTTTTTTTACCGTGCCCACCTGTATGCCTGCATAACGGATATTGTTGCCGGGTGTTAAGCCCTGCACATGTTCAAACCTTGCTTTCAATACATAGTTGCGGCTGAAGAGATTACTGTCTTTGCCGATCATATACAAACCAAGAATCAGCAGGAACAATGCGGCAATAATGAAAATGCCCAGTTTAATATTATTTATTGTTTGCTTTGCCATTGTTCAAAAAATTGTTTTACCTGCGGATCATTATTTTGTTCCAGTTCATGATAGGTGCCTTGCGTATAACATTTGCCATCTATAAGCAGCACAATGCGGTCGGCTGTCATGCGTATGCAATTCATATCGTGTGAAATAATGATCGACGATGTGTTGTATTTCTCGCCCATCTTCAGCATCAGTTCACTGATCTCTTTGGCAGTGATGGGATCAAGACCTGTTGTAGGTTCATCATACAACATGATCTTCGGGTTAAGTATCAGTGTTCTTGCAAGGGCAATGCGTTTTCGCATACCACCCGAAAGTTCGGCAGGCATCATCTCAACTGTATGGGCAAGACCAACATTGGTTAATACTTCCATCACTTTATCATTGGTTTCTGCTGCAGTTAATTTAATCCAGTGACGGCGTAACGGGAATTCAAGATTTTCACGCACTGTCATTGAATCATACAATGCATTACTTTGAAACAGGAACCCCACTTTTGCACGCAACAGATCCAGTTGTTTATTATTGAGTGTTATCACATCATCGTTCAGTACAGTTATTTCACCCGCATCCTGTTCAAGTAAACCAATAATACATTTGATAAGTACCGATTTTCCTGAACCTGATTTGCCCAGCACAACTACATTCTCGCCATTGTACACATCCAGGTTGAAATCTTTCAGCACATCATTGCTTCCAAATGATTTGTACAAATGCCTGATGGAGATAACCGGTTCCCGGTTTTCTTCAGTTGATATTTCTTGTTGTATGGTTTGCTCCTGTAACATTGTTTCATCAGTTTAAACCAAACAGGTCAGTGATTTGCACAGCCAGCAGATCAATAATAAAAACAGCAACAGAACTTACCACCACGGCTGAGTTGGCAGCACGCCCAACACCTTCTGTTCCTTTTTGTGCATGATAGCCTTTGTAGCAACCAATCATGCCAATAGCAAATCCAAAGAAAAATGATTTGATAAAAGCTGGCATCACATCGCTGAATGCCAATCCATCAAACACCATTTTAAAAAACAACTGAAAGCTGGTAACGCCTCTGATGTTTACACCAATAAAAGAACCGTATAAAGAAATGGCATCACCTGCAATTACCAGCAGCGGCAACATGAACGTTGATGCAAGCACTCTTGTAACTACTAAATATTTGTAAGGATTGGTGCCGCTTACTTCCATGGCATCGATCTGCTCCGTTACTTTCATGCTGCCCAGTTCTGCACCAATGCTGCTGCCGATCTTACCTGCAAAGATCAAGGCCGTAATAACAGGACCAATTTCCCGCACAATTGCAATGCCCACCATTTCCGGAAGTTCGGTTGCAACACCATAATCGAGCAGGGCAGGACGAAGTTGCATAGTAAGCACAAGACCCA
>JAKFDY010000345.1:0-1788 GCA_036675885.1 Lacibacter sp.
TTGAAACTCCATCAGCCATGATAGCCGTGATATTGCCCGTTGTGCCTACGTATATGGCTTTAGTAAACGTCTGCCCCTGTGGGTGACTAATTGCTACCGTATCGCTTGGCGTGATTAATACGGCTTGCTGGTAGCTTGTATCGACTCTCATATTGCTCATTCCGTCACTCCTTCAATTGTTATCTGTATGTAACTGTTAGGTCTACTGCACCGCCTGATGTAACAATAGTTAAACCTGTTGTAAAAGCAATATTGTACATGAATAGTGAAGATGCTTTTGTGGTGTCTACTACTGCAATCACCGTTCCGCTACCGCTTGTATTGTCATATAAAGTTGCTCTCGTTGAAAGTAGCCCAGAAACATTAATCAATAGCGAATGAAGCGTTCCTGCACCTGTTTTTGCCACTGTTGTTCCATTTCCTGTAATGTGCACGAAGTCCGATCCGTCTAAATAAACACCAGCTGCTAAAGCGCTAGTGTCTGTTGTTCCGTAAACATCTATAGTTATTGTTGAACTAACCATGTCCATATCTTCAATACGGAAAGAAAGTCTAATAAAAGGCATTTTCACTATGTTTTCATTTTGTATTGAAATAACTTTATTTCTATGAGGAACAAGAAGTTCAGAAAATGAATCATCAAACATTGTCCAAGCTACACCATCTATTGAATATTCAATATTTGACGTGATTCTTGTACCATTTGAGCTGTTTAAAATTGCAAAAGCATTAACTTTTCCTGTTAAATCTATAGCTTCACTATAATGCGTGAATATTGATTTTGTACTAACCACAACAGTTTGCGTGCTTATTGGTGATATTGCAGCCACTAGTTGACCTCCTTAATTGACGGTCTCAAAAAATATCAATCGAGTAAACAATGTGCTACCCTGAGCGCCGTTATTAGTTATTCTCAACAAATAGTTTGTATCTTTCTTCAAAATTCTTTCATTTTCCTCTCCACCCAAACCCGTTTTATTAAGTCCAGCACCCGTTGCCGGCAAATACATAGTGTCAATAATTGATCCACCACTAATACCAGTAGGATTAGCAAAAAAACTCATCGCGTGTGTTTTTGCGCTAGTACGATTCATATTTGTGGCAACGATAGGTATTGTTCCGTCTGTTAAAGTCGGATTTTCTATGACTTCTATCAAAAAAGGTCCACCACCATCAAAAATGTGTTCTCTAGTTATGGTATGAAATACTTTACTCCCTGTTTTGGCTTGAAGATAGTTTACTGATCCAGCAGTTACAGTCGCAACAATTCCAAGAGAATACATCTCGCCATTGTACATGTGTTCCGCAAGAAATGTTGTCGTCCTTGAAATAAAACCGTTCATGGAATCACCTCATTTAATTTCCATTAGTGAGATACTTGCGGTTCCTTCATCGATAACACCGTACATGGTTACTGATTGCGTTGGATCGAATTTGAATGTTACTACTGTACCGCTACTCACTTGGTATCCATCTGTTGAAGATACATTGCTATTGAACCCAATAAATATAATCGCACTTGCATCATTATGAATCAATAATGTATGGCGCTCCGACAACTGAGAAGCGCCGATTTTTAAAATAGCAGGAGTAGATGACAAGGTAACTCTTCCATTCAATGAGCCTGCATGTACAAGCTCGCTGGGCGTTTTCATTGGTAACGGATTTGTTACACTTACTTCAACGTAATCATCAGGAGCTGCGTTACCCTTTAGCCATTCGATTAGTACGCCCATTGGCTGCTTCCCTCCCTATAGGCTTGAGTGGTGTTTTAGTCTCGGGCGCTTG
>JAKFDY010000346.1:0-22632 GCA_036675885.1 Lacibacter sp.
GTACGGACTGTTTACTATTCCCGGTAAAGATGAGTGGGTAATCATTTTCAATAAAACATGGAAACAATGGGGTGCTTACCAGTACAAAGCAGCTGATGATGTGTTGCGTGTAACCGTTAAGCCAACCGCAGGAGACATGACCGAAACACTTAAGATTGATGGCGCCGCTGACGGTGTTACCATCAAATGGGAAAAGTTAAGTGTACCATTTAAGATTTTACAATAAGTATAAACCATCAATGTGTGATCGGATCCTCCCGCTTGCGGGAGGATTTTTCATTTCACAGCTTATCCACAACCAGCAAGGGTTTCAACGCTGCACTGTAATTAATGAGTAGTTTGCACGGGAATGAAGGATACAAGGAACATACTGCTGGTGATTGTTTCGCTGTGTTTGGTGGGCACCTGGGTTTATCATCTTTACGATAAAAATAAATATGCCAATACCGATGTATTGCTGCCTGTAAAAGATTCATTGGCTGAGCAAACAAAAGTGAATGATTCACTCCGTGTTGCCTACAATGGTTTGTTGCGGCAGATCGATTCATCACGTTCGGCTGCAGTTGTTGATACAGCATTTGTTCCACTTGATTCAACCAGCAATGCCATCGACAGTTTACGCAATGAAATTGCAGCTATCCTCGCCATCAACAATATTACCAAAGAAGATCTGCGCAGGGCAGAGGAAAAGATAAAACAGTTGCAGCAACGTTTATCCGCTTCAGCTTCAACACCTGTTACTGTTTCAACTGAAATAAAAAATACAACAGCTCCTGTAACAAACCGTGTGGAGACGATTAGTAAACCAATAGCAGAAGAACCGATATTCACGGCATCGGCCATCAGCTTTCGTGCAATGCAGTCGGGTAAAGAGCAGGTAACTGCCAATGCAGATGCAACAGGTTATTTCAGTATTGGATGCACGGTGCAAAACCCAACTGCTTCATTCAGCGATACCGAAGTGTATATGGCGTTGATCGATCCTTCAGGGGATGTGGTGCAGGACGATCCCTGGCAATCGGGTATGCTTACAACTGCAGCCAGTGATCGTATACCTTATACCCGAAAAACAAAACTTTCTTATGCAAAAGGGGATGCAAAACGCATTGCCATGAATTTGAAACTGGCAACATATGATAAAGGTATGTATAGTGTGCAGTTCTATCATAATGGTGTAAGGATTGGCAGGGGCAATCTCCGGCTCAATTAGCCAATACCTATGAGGTTTGCCGGGCTGAATTGCTGCGCTGCAAACCTCATAGGTATTGGCTTAATCACATTTTTTTCACAGTTGCTCAAATGCGCATCGTTATTGGGTACAACAGAGTTGCTTTGTATTACTTTTACCCAAAGTACAACTTACATTATGTTGAAGAACCCGGTGATGTTGATGATTGCTTTGTTATTTGTATGGGGTTATCAATCATCTGCCCAAACCAGCGCTTCCCCCAAATACAGTGTTCCTGATCTTTATGCAGGTATTGAGGTTGGCTCGAAAGGCGTTAAGCTGAGTGTGATTGAAATGAAAAAGAATGCAGAGAATGGGAATACTTTTTCAATTGTTAAGGACACTTCTTTTAATACTGATTTTATTTCATTCACGCAACCAACGTTTGATGCAACGGCTAATAGTTTTGCCGGTATGTTTCAAACCGCACTTACAAAGTTTAATATTCCATCAAAAAGAATCTACACCGTCATCAGCAGTGGTGTAAAGATCCAGTCGGAAAAAGAAAATAAAAAAGATTGGGTGGAGAAACTGATCAAAGAGTTTCGTTCAAAAATAAATGAACCGCAACGTAAAGTAGAAGTGGTGGATGTGCAGCAGGAAGCAAAATTATCTCACCAAGGGATAGTGCCTGTAAACCGCAGATACAATACTTTTTTAATTGATATAGGAAGTGGTAATTCAAAAGGTGGTTTCTTTCCTTATGGTAACGACAGTTATTTTTATCTCTTTCAATTGTCATGGGGCACAAAGAGTACTGCCAATGCTGCAGAGAAAATGTGTGGTGATGATAAGTCGCATGAAAATTACACCCGCCAGTTATTACGGGTAGCAGCAGGTGCTGAAAATTCTGAAATCGCTTATACTGTTAACACAAGCGGCAGTTACCCCGTGAGCGATCATATTGCATTCAGCGGCGGTATTGCATGGGCCACTGCAACATTGTTGTATCCTGAATTAAATAATAATCCTGTTGTACCGGTTACCTACGAAGATGTGGAGCGGTTTCACAAACGTGTTACGGAGAATTATTCTTCTTTCTCAGAAACCTATTTAATGAGTAAGCTCACAACTGGGAAATGGGATAAAAAACTCATCTCGTCTGAAATAAAACGTGTTCATGGCGTGTTCGATCAGCGTTCACTCATGGCCGGTAGCGCCTTGCTGCTGCGTGTTATGCGCCAGTTTAAATCGGTGAACGAGGCCAAGCAGTTCTACCTCATCAAGAATGGGCAGGTAGGCTGGGTGTCAGCTTATGTAGATAATGCTGTTGATTAAGTACTAGTCCATCTTGCATATACAAAACTCTGGCGCATGCCGGAGTTTTTTTTTGTTTGGTATTAAACCTCTTTGTTCTTTGCTGGTCTATGCATCCAACCTTTGTGTTATTTCGTAAAATGCAGAGGCATTTAATCCGTCACCATAACAATCCTTTAATAGTTTGGCATGGTGTTTGGCAATCATCAAAAAAATATGTTTATGAAAATCAAACTTCTTTGTCTTGCCTTTTTTGCTGCAACGATCAGCAGCGTATCAGCTCAGAACTCTTCAGTGTTTATTAAGGCCGGTTACAACATGGCGAACATTTCGATCAGTGAGGATGGAGATGTTGATGAAAACAGGATGTTATCAAGTTTTCATGTGGGATTGCAAGGTGATATACCCATCATTAAAAATATCCTTTCCATACAACCGGGTTTGTTATTTACCGGTAAAGGCTCAAAGTTGCAAAGCGGTGAACCCGGACAAAATGGTTATTACCGTTCTGTGGTTAATCCTTATTACATTGAAGTTCCGGTAAACATTGTTGTAAAAGCCCCTTTAGGTGGCGATTCTAAATTTTTTGCCGGAGCAGGTCCATATGTAGCAATGGGCATAGCAGGTAAAAGAAAGCTGGATTACCAGGTGTTGGGCATTGCTTATAACAGAACAGACAATGTTGAATTTTCAAACGATGATCCTACAACACAAGGTGAAGAGGGTGCAGGTTATGGTATTCTCCGTCGTTTCGATTATGGTTTAAATGGCACGATTGGTTTTGAAGGTGATAGAGCAATGTTCTCAGTAAACTATGGATTGGGTTTAGCGAAATTGCAATCCGGTGCTGATAATAATGTTGACGAAAAAAACAAACATAGAGTCCTGAGTTTTACAATCGGTTTCCGGTTGTAACAACCTGCCGGACTGAGAAGGGCGTACTGTTTTGCAGTACGCCCTTTTTTTACCACTGATGAAATGATTTGATTGATTCGAATGATGAGTTGAATTAAAAGTTGAGAAGCTGATCAGCAGGTCGGCCTCTTACTTCAGTTCATGTATTCGCTGGCAGCTAGTAGCTAACAGCTTGCAGCTTTCTTACTTCTTAAATTTATTCTTCAACGCAGCCAATGCATCATTTACACTCAGGCTGCTTAAGTCTTCTTCCTTCTTTTGGAATTTGGCATTTGGGTTTTTATTCAGCCTTGTTCCTCTTGCCGGAGCTTCTTCTGTTTGTTTGATGGAGAGTGCAATACGCTTTCGTGCAATATCTACTTCCACAACTTTCACCATTACTTTATCATTCAGCTTTAATTTTTCTGCGGGGTCGCTAATGTAATCATGCGAAATTTCTGAAACGTGTACTAATCCATCCTGCTTCACACCAATATCTACAAAAGCACCAAAGCGTGTGAGGTTGGTAACAATGCCGGGTATTACCATGCCGGTAGTAACTTCTTCAATTTTAAAGATGTTGGCATATTCAAACGCTTGTACTTCGCTACGTGGATCAAGACCGGGCTTTACCAATTCTTTCAGAATATCAGTAATGGTTAATTCGCCAATTGTTTCGCTCACATATTTTTTTGCATTGATCTGCTTAATGGTTGATTCATTGCCGATGAGTTCTTCCACTTTCAATTGCAGATCGTTGGCCATTTGCTCTACCACAGTATAAGCTTCCGGATGCACTGCACTTTTATCCAATGCATTCTCTCCATCATTAATACGCAGGAAACCTGCGCACTGTTCAAATGCTTTATCGCCAAGCCGTGGTACTTTTAATAATTGTTTACGTGAAGTAAACCGGCCGATCTCATTTCTGTATTTCACAATATTTTCTGCAATGCTGCTGTTGATACCACTTACATAACTTAATAAATGTTTGCTGGCCGTATTTAAGTTTACACCCACCTGGTTCACACAACTCACCACTGTTTGATCAAGGCGTTCTTTTAAACGCATTTGATTTACATCGTGCTGGTATTGACCAACACCAATACTTTTCGGATCGATCTTTACCAGTTCAGCCAATGGATCCATTAACCGGCGACCAATACTTACTGCACCACGTACCGTTACATCTTTATCAGGAAATTCTTCACGGGCCACTTCGCTTGCACTATAAACTGATGCTCCATCTTCATTCACCAAAAAGATGGGTAAACCCAGATTCAGTTTTTTAATGAACTGTTCGGTTTCTCTTCCTGCGGTTCCATCTCCAATTGCAAATACCTGTGTCTGAAATGCATTCACCAGATGACGGATGGTCATTTCAGATGTATATAATTTACCCGGCTCATGTATAAAGATGAGATCAGTTGTTTGCAGTTCTCCTTTTTCATCTAAGCAAACAACTTTACAACCTGTTCTGTAACCCGGATCAAGTGCAAGAATGCGTTTGCTGCCCAGCGGACTGCTCAACAACAACTGACGTAAATTTTCTGCAAACACAGTAATCGCTTCTTCATCGCCTTTTTGTTTCAGTTGCGAACGGAATTCTGTTTCAAGACTTGGCTGCAATAAACGTTTATATGCATCTTTTACAGCTTTCTTTACATGCGTGGTGCTTTCGCTCATGCCTTTTACATATTGTGCATCGATCAATTCAATAGCCAGATCTTCTTCCGGTTCAATGCTCATCTTTAAAATACCTTCTGTAAATCCACGCAGAATTGCAAGTATACGATGCGATGGAATTTTATGCACCGGTTCGCTAAAATCAAAATAGTCTTTGAATTTAACACCATCAATTTCTTTGTCTTTCATCACACTACTCTTCACCAATGCTTCATCTTCAAAAAACTTACGCAGCTTGGCACGTACATTTGCATCTTCGTTCACCATCTCGGAAATAATATCTCTTGCACCTTGCAAGGCATCATCTGCCGTTGCAACTTTTTCGTTGATGAAGGTTGCGGCCTGTTCATTAGCTGCAATATCTTTTTGCTCGAGTAATAACAAAGCCAATGGTTCAAGACCATTTTCTCTTGCAGTTTGTGCTTTTGTTTTGCGTTTTGGTTTGTAGGGGAGATAAATATCTTCCAGTTCATTTATTGTGGTTGCTTTATCAAGCTTGGCTTGTAAAGTATCCGTCATTTTACCTTGTTCGGTAATTGTTTTTTCGATGAAGGCTTTACGTTCCGTAAATTCTTTCAGGAATTTTGCCTGATCCTGTATCTGTTGAATGGCCACCTCATCGAGGTTGCCGGTTTTGTCTTTCCGGTAACGGGCGATAAAAGGAATGGTGGCGCCTTCGTTCAATAATTCTATCACAGCCTCAACCTGCTGCACACGCAGGCTCAGTAAACCTGCAATCTTTGATGAAAATTCTGTCATTCTTCTTCAGTTAAACTTGTTAAAAGGGCATGCAATATAGGTGTGCTTCATTAGAAAAAAAATTTGTTCATTTCAAACAACAAAACAAAAAAATAAGTAAAGATTGATGACGTGTTTGTGACAAAATACATGTAAAATAAAGACGTTATGTAAAAAACGTACAAATGATCTTTCGTTCATCATAACTTTTTTACCGCTCTTCAAAACAAACAAGTCTAAACGCAGCATCACATAAATATGTGTTGTCAATTAATTCGTAGTGTATGTTATTCGCACACTTTTAATTGATCTTAACAAAAGAGAAGATTAATCAAATTATTCATCACATCAAAACCTTATCATTCATGACAAGAGAAAACCTCCGGGTTCTCCTTGCATTTGTGATTGGTCTGTTCTCCGTTGCTTTTGTGCAGGCACAAACAGTAACGGGGAAGATCACATCACAAAACGGGGAACCACAACCTTTTGCCACAGTACAGGTAAAAGGTACGCAAACCATTACTACTGCAGACGCACAAGGAAATTTTTCAATTAAAGCAAAACAAGGCGATGTACTTATTTTCACAAGTACTTCTTTTGAACGTAGAGAAGTACCTGTTGATGCTGCAGTGATGAATGTAACTGTAACAGCTACGATTAATGCATTAAAAGAAGTGGTTGTAACAGGTTACAGCACACGTTCAAAACGTTCCAACATTGGTTCGGCATCAACTGTTGTGATCGATGACATCCGTACACAACCCATTGCATCATTTGATCAGATACTTCAAGGACAGGCACCTGGTTTAAATGTAAAAACAGGTTCAGGCCAACCTGGCCGTAATGCAGATGTGATCATTCGTGGACGTACATCTGTAAATGGTTCTGTTGATCCATTATACATTGTTGATGGGATAGAAGTAAGAGTCAATGATTTCAGTACAATGAACCAAGGCGATTTTGAAAGCGTAACGGTATTGAAGGATGCAGCATCAACAGCCATCTATGGTTCACGTGGTGGGAACGGTGTAATTGTTGTTACCACGAAGAAAGGTAGAAGTGGCAAAGTTCGTTTTGCTTACGATGGGCAAATCGGTGTTTCAACATTACCAGAGAATAAGTTGAAACTGATGAACACACAGGAGAAACTTGATTTTGAAATGAACATTGCAGGTAATCCATGGGGATGGTCAGCAGCAGAAGTTGAAGAGTTTCGCAAAGTGAACACAGATTGGAACGATGCAGTTTTCAATGATGGTAAAATGCAATCTCATCAGATCAGTGCAAGCGGCGGTAATGAGAAAACAACATTTTATACATCGTTCAATTATTTCGACCAGGAAGGTGTAACCATTAACACAGGTTTAAAACGTTATAATGGGCGTTTGAATCTTGCGCATGCAGAACGCAATCTGAAATTTGGTGTGAACCTGGCAGGTGGCTGGTCAAAGTTCAGAGGAACATTTGAAGGCGACCAAAGTATTGGTTCACCATTGAATACAGTAATATGGGCATTGCCTTATGAAAAAGTGTATAATGATGATGGTACTTATGCAGGCTCTGTTCAGTTCCCATTCTGGTTAAACCCGGTTGAAGAATTAATTGAGAATGGCGATAACAGCTGGCAATTAAAATCAACAGGTAATGTGTTTGTGGAATACAATATTCCATGGATAAAAAATCTTACCTATCGTTTAAATGCCGGTGGTGATTATTCGCAGATCGAAGCATTTGGTATTACAAAGAATGGTACACAATCAGCTCAGCAAAATGCAGCATTCGGAAGTGCATTTGCAGGCGAAGGTGCATTGGCAAGAAGTCTCGACCGTCGTTTCCGTTCAACCATTACCAATAGTCTTACTCACAAAGCATCTTTTGGGGCGAATGAGGAGCATCAGATTACTACTTCACTGTTTACAGAGTATATAAGAAGAACAGGACGTAGCTTTAACTTTACTGGTTATGGATTGTTATTGCCATTTGATAATGAAGCCGGTCTTGTTACTGGGACCGCCGCTAACGGATATATTCCTACAGTTGGCGGTGGTTTTCCCGATAACAGTTCGCAGCTTTCATACTTTGGTACAGTTGATTACTCTCTTCGAAACAAATATTTCCTTACACTCAATGGTCGTGCAGATGGATCGTCTCGGTTAAGTCGCAATAACCGCTGGGCACAATATGGATCAGTTGGTGCGGGCTGGATCATTTCAGAAGAAGATTTCTTTAATATTGATGCTGTCAATTACCTAAAATTAAGAGCAAGTTTCGGTGCTGTTGGTAACCAAAATGGGATTACAGACTTTCCTTACGTACAGCAATATGGACGTGGTACTTATGGTGGTCAGGGTACATTAAATATTAGTCGTCTTGGAAATGATCTCCTTACATGGGAAAAAAGAAGAACAACAAACGCAGGCATTGAATTCGAATTATTCAAAGGACGTATCAGAACTTCTGTTGATTATTATATAAGTAAAACAATAGGGCTGTATTTTGAACCAAGTGTTCCCGCTACCAGTGGTGGAAATCGCCTCGTACTTCAGAATAACGGCACTCTGGAAAACCAAGGTATCGAAGTAAATCTTTCATTGAGAGTGATTGATGTAAAAGATTTCAAATGGACGATTGATGCAAACTATGCATACAATAAGAATACAATCAAGTCATTGCCAGATGGACAAACTTTCCAGTTGTACAAAAGTTTCCAGGCACTGCAAGTGGGAAAACCATTAAACAGTTTTTATCTTGTTCAATATGCAGGTGTAAATCCTGATAATGGTAATTCACAATACCTGAAAGCTGATGGCAAAACCATCACAGAAGATTATGATGCCAATGACCTTACTGTATTAGGTACAAGTGACGCACCTCATAACGGTGGTCTTACCAATACATTCAGCTTTAAAGGTTTGGAACTTTCTGCCTTCTTTGTTTATTCACAAGGCAACTATGTGTATAACAATGCCCGTTTTAACGTAGAATATTATGCATACACAACTTCTGGTTTTGCACGCAGTGGTTTAGATGCATGGACAACACCAGGTCAGCAAACAAATTTCCCTCGTATTGATGAAGCTACGCAAGGACAAACAACACGTTTCTTAGAGAAAGGTGATTTCCTTCGTTTGCGCAATGTGATGCTTTCTTATTCATTACCAAGAAGTGTAACAGAAAAACTGAAGATACAGGGCTTGCGCCTGTTTGTACAGGGACAAAATCTTTACACTTGGCATAAGTTCCAGGGATGGGATCCGGAAGTATCAACAATTGTTAACTCCGATGCTAATTCCAATGCTGCTGTTAGTGGTGCACAATATCCATCTTTACGCAGTGTAAATTTTGGTTTGAATTTAAATTTTTAATGAACGAAATTTTTAAGATATGAAGATGACACTAAAACCGGTTTACATCATGCTTGTCCTGCTGCTCACAGGATTCATGGCATGTAAGAAACCATTAGACACAGTACCTGATACCTCATTAACGGATTTGAAAACCTTTGATGATGTACGCAGTGCTTTACGTGGGGCATACGATGGTTTCCAGAGTAATAATTACTATGGAAATCCAGCTGCCTCCGGTACAGCAAGTGCATGGAGTGCCTTACCTGAATTGATGGGCGATGATTTTGTGGAAGCACTGGAAAGTTTAGGTAACTGGAACATCATGAGCGAAATGACCTATGCTTCTGATAATGGCACTGCCGCTGCGGCTTTTATTCAACCGTATGAAATTATTTCAAGGGTGAATAATTTGTTGAAGTTTGTTGAAACGTATGAAACAGGAACTAACGAAGCAGAAGCAAAACGCATCAAAGCGCAGGCATTGGCTATTCGTGCACATGCACACTTTGACTTGATGCGTTATTTTGCTGTTGATTTTGGTCGCAACTCAACATCGCTGGGTGTTCCGTTTGTAACCATTTTCGATCCTCAAAAACCGTTTGCTAATTTACCTGCCCGTAACACCGTTAAAGAAAACTACGATGCAATTCTGAAAGATCTTGGCGATGCATTGGTTGCTTTTCGTGCCGGTGGCAATACCACGGGAAATGGTTCACGCAACTATATTGATAGTGTGGTTGTATATGCCATGCGTGCACGTGTTAATTATTATGGATCTGATTGGGCTGCAGTTATTGCCGATGCAAATGTTGCGTTATCATTAAGGCCTGTTGGCACAACAGCAAATTATATTTCTGCATTTACAACAGCTGGTGAAGCTGCTCCTTCAACTGAAGTGTATTGGGCAATTCCTTCTGATAATGCGTTACGTCCCGGTGGTGCAATTAGCGGTGCAAGCCCTAATTATCGTGTAACAGCTGCAATGAGTGCAATCTTACAAGCGCAAGGCGGTGCTTATGTTGATCCCGGCGTAAACCGTTTCAATCAGGCTGGCTCAGGAGGTATCCAACGTACATTATGCTGGAAGTATCCCGGCATACGCAGCTTCAAAGTTTTCCGTGCGGGTGAATTGTTGTTGATGCGTGCTGAAGCAAAACAACGCACTAACGATCTTACTGCATTGGCTGATCTGAATACATTGCGTGCAAACCGTGGTGTAGCGGCTGGCGCTGAAGTTGGCGCAGCTTTGCTTGATGCCATCTTGCTGCAACGCAGGGTTGAGTTACTGGGCGAAGGTCATCGTTGGTTCGATCTGCGGAGATCAACTAAAACAATTGTACGTGCAGAATGTGGTGTTGCTAACGGATCACGTGCTGATAATTGCAATATCGGGCCAACATCCAGGTCATGGACATTCCCGATTCCTTTCAATGAAATAAAAGTGAATCCTAACCTTGTACAAAACCAAGGTTATTAATTACGGCAAGGTTTAATAGAAAAGCTGTTCAGGTAATAATACTGAACAGCTTTTTTCTTTACGATTGTTGCTCATGTTCTTCCTGGTGTGGAAGATGCGCATTCATCACTTCTTCAATCTTTTCGTGCAACACCGTAGTTGAGGAAGTCACCCAGTCGGGCAGATCATGGTTTTCCAGAATTTTCCACCTGTTATCTTCTTTATGCATTTTGAAGAGTAACCTGTTGCCACGCTCATCGGCCACGTCTACGCTGAAGATGCCTTCCTGTAAGCCACCAAGCTTCCTGAAGTTGAATTCACGTAAGCGCCCATCTGCTTTAATGAGACGGGTGAATTGAATGTTTTTTGCTACTTGTAGTTTCATCAGTAAGTTTTTAAAAGTTGTGTGTACATAGTTGTACTGATGCGGATATGGGAATATTTTATAGAGCAAAACTCATGCACAAATGATTTTTTGTGGAAAACTTGCCTTTTACAGCTGTTAAAAAAACAGATTGTTACTGATCTGCTTTTAATGTTGATTGCTCAATAAATATTTTGGTTCAGTAATTAAACAAGCGATCAGTCTTTAATGACCCTTGCTTCTTTGATAATATCGATCTGCGGAAATTTGTTAATGAACCATTTATTGCCTTTGAAGTAAATAGTATCAGCAGGTTTCATGGCATCATTACCATAACCTGAAAAAAATTGCCGCACCACATCCATACCAGTAATTACTTTTGCGAAAGGCACGAAACCTTTTACACCTCCTGCATTTAACGTATCATAAGTGAGATTGTTGCGCAGGTTGATGAAGATGGATGTTTTGCGTGTATTGGGAGCGCCACGGGAAAAGGAAATGGTGCTGTCGGTATTGGAACCAACCACGGGTTCGTCTTTTAAATTTTTGCCCTGCCAGAAAATATTCTTCTGCTTGTCTTCACTAACACCAAACTGCACCAAAAAATCTTTCACCACACGAAAGATAACGGTGTTGTTGTAATAACCGCTGCGGATGAGTTGATAAAAACGATCGGCACCAAGCGGCGACCAGCTACGGTACACTTCAACGGTGAAGTTGCCTTTGCTGGTAACAAACTCTGCTTTGAATGTTTCAGGTGCTTTTAGTTTTAATAGGTTGGCATCGGTTTTTAATACCTGTGCATAGGCTTGTGCAAACAGGAAAGAGGTGATTATTAAAAGAAGGAATGATTTCATGTTGAATAGTTGATGCTGAAAATTACAAAGCTTTCATCAACAATAGCGCATAAAAAAGTCCCGACTCATAAGCCGAGACTTTGTTCTTGTATACCTAATTACTTATCTACTAATTACCAATTACTTCTTCGCTACACCACCTTTCTTACTATCAACACTGATTGTATACTTTCCGCTGCCTTGCACTACCCAACTAACAGTAACCGTTGCTAAGCCTGGGATATTTGCTATCTCAATTTTTTCAGGATTACTTGTTTGTTCTGTTGTGATGTTGAGATCAGCATTTTCAACGATCATTCCTGCAATTGCTTTAACACCGCTGATCGAAATATAATCGGGGCGTTCAATTTTATGTTTTAAATCATGACTACTGTGTGTGGGCATAATGCGACTGTTTGAAATAACAGCAGTTACTTCTTTCAATCCATTGCCGAGATCTTTTTCTGTTATTGTATCAACTTTCAACAATGGTGTATGATATGCATGGTAGATTGTAAATGCCATGTTGCGGTGTGCATCGCTTTCCAATAAAAAACCGGGATGAGCACGACCGAAATTTTTCTTGAAACCTCCAATCTCTATTTTGCCATATTGCGGATGATCGTATTCGTGCCAATCAACAAATGCATCTTTAAACAACAGGTAAGTATCGAAGTTGAAGTTGGTATTATCCTGCGGGTTACGTGTTGCTTCCTTATTGAAAAATAAAAAAGGCGTCCATAATTCATTTGAATAAGTGTAGATGCCACGACCGCCATAGAACCAATCGAGTTCACCACCATAAGCAGGGTAGAGATCTTTATGTACAACGAGATAACGGTAACCTGGAATCAACTCTTCACCTTTACGTGCAATAATATCATACACCTGTATGTCTTGCGGGTTGTAGGTAACCTGGTCAGTCGGATCACCGGGGCCACGCAGGATCATACCACCGGCATTGTGATACGATTGTGCACCTGCAATATTCGGATGCTTCATCACAAAATCCATCACTGCTCTTGTTTCTGCTAACGAGAACGGATATTTATACGCACCATTCTGGATGTAGTTTGGTTGCCATCCCCAACCCCAATCACGGTTAGGATCGTATTGAAACGTGTAACCATCTTCGTTCACTACACCATCGCCATCATTATCTTTTCCTTCAAGACCAAGCATTTCATAATCACCTTTTTCATCAGGACCAACCTGGATCATTCTTCGTGGATCAGATGGATCAACACGTAAACGTCCATTCGGATTTTTGCGACGCATGAGCAGGACTTCATTATCTCCATCAAGATCATCATAACCATCTTCATCAACTAAACCATCACGATCATTGTCAACAGGCAGCACACCTGAACGTGGCGAACTGCCTGTATTTGGTTCATGAAAATAACTGTCACGGCCATCAGGGTTAATTGTTGGAACAATATAAAAAACTTTATCAGCCAATAACTCTTTTATGAAACGTGTGTCTTTAAACGACTCAGTTAAATACCAGGCAGTGTATAAAGAAAACTCAGCGCCCTGTACTTCGTTGGAGTGAATGTTGCCATCGATATACATACCGGGTTTCTGATCGGCATTGCCTTTTTTGAAATCAGTAATAGTGAGGCACCAGATATCACGGCCTTTAAATGACTTGCCGATGGATTGCAGTTTTGCCAACTCAGGATGTGCTGCTGCAATTTTTTTACATATCTCAGTAATACCGGCATGATCGTAGTAACGGTTCCAGCTGATGGCGACTTTAGGATTAGCAGGAGAACCGGCTGCTTTAAATATCTGATCAGCATTTTGTGCTGCTGCAAACAATCCTGTTAAGCTGAATGCAGTTGCTGCGATGAATTGTTTTATCTGAAGTTTCATTTTTGTAATTTTTAATGTGAACATTACAGCGTAACCTCAATTGTTTTTGTTCCTGTTGTAGGACTGCCAGCTTCAATTGTGAGTTTGCCGCTTCCTTTAATCAACCAGCTCAGTTGTTTGGAACTGTAACCTTCCAATGCATTCAGCAGTTGTATTTTTTTACCACTGATGATCGATTGAGAACTGTTGTTGTTCACTTTTACATTAATGCGTTTTACCCAGTAACTGCGTTCGCCCAATTTAGAATGAGATGGCAACGCAGATTTATTGATCACATCAAGCGTAACTCTTGTTAAACCATTCGCCAGCTTTTCTATTTGCACATTGATGATGTCTAATTCTGGTTGTGCAGCTGCAAGTTTTAGTAGAAAGCTGCTGTGCTTTTTCACCAGGTCAGCAACGAGCGAGTAGGGAGGTGTATTTAATGCAAACGGATCAACACCACCTACTTCAACTTTTTGATTGGGGAAATCAGGATGTTGAATTGTTTTCCATTCTGTAAACACATTGCTGATGTTTTGTTGCGATGCCCAACGTAAATAGTTAGCGGTTACATCTTCAACTGTGAATGCTTTTTCATTCTTCGCAGTATCAGGTTTTGTTTTCGGAACCCACCATCCCGGTGTACTGAAACTGAAACGGCCATAATGATAATAACCCCACGATAGAAAATCGCCACCGCTTACTGAAGATGCAGGTGCATCTTTCAATCCAATAGTTTTGTTATAAAGTTCGCTTACCATGCTGTTCACTTTTGTATCGGGCATCAACCAGCCAGCAAGAATAGGAGCGGTTGCAGCTTGCGCATTAAAAGAGTAAGGCGTACTTAAATTATTATTGCTGCTGAAACTGATGACTGCATATACATTAAAGCGATCGAACAATTCATCGAGCAACGCTCTTGTTTCTTTTTCTGAAGCAGGAAATTCACCGGAGCCTTGTGAAAAAGAAGGATGTTTGAAAGTTAAATTTTTATTGAACCAAACACCGCCTTCGCCATCTTCATTAAAGCTGCCGTCTTTGTCATTATCTGTTCCTTCAGTAAAAACAAGATAGGTTCCTTTTTCACCTTTGCTTATATCGGCTCTAATTAACACTCTCGGATCATTCGGATGAACACGATGAGTACCAACAGGTGATTCAATCCGCATCCAGGTGATCTTGCCATTGCCATCAAGATCATCATAATCATCTTCATTGCTGTTACCATCACGATCATCATCAGTTGCAACAGCATTGCCCTGCCGTTCGTAACGAAGCGATGCAAAATATTGTTCCATTGCATCAGGACTCATATTCGGAAAAATATAGAACGTTGTTTTGTTGAGCAGATTTTTGATGCTGTCGGTTGCAATGCCCTGCATCAATTGTTCTGCAAAACCAATTGTCAGTTCAGTACTCAATGGCGCATTTCCTTCCACACCACCAATAACAGCAATAGCAGGTTTTGTTTCTGTATTGCCTGAGCTGATAGTGATTTGCCTAATGTCTTTGCCGCCGTTTGTTTTGGTGAGCGATTTTACTTTCACCCATTGCGGGTTTGCTTTTGCCAATGCATTGATACGGTTGGTTTGTTGGGCGAAGTTGCTGTAGCCTGTTTGTGCAGTTATGCTGTTATAACATAAAATGCACAACAGATAAGCACTTACTCTCTTCATCATAACAAAATTGTTTTGGAAACCGAATATACTGAAAACAAAACCCCACCACATTGCTTTTGATGAATGGTGGAATAGGGGGATGGAGTGGGTAGTGGAAACAGGAATTAGAAATTTGGAATCAGGAGCTGTTGCAAATGATTTTGTTTTCAAAATGTATCGACTAAAGCATCGGCAGGATGTTCACGCTGGTTTACCTGAACTTAGCTGAAATGGTGTAGCAGACTTTGTCGTTAATGCGCCTGAATACTTCGTTATTTATTTTTCGTATCCGGCGAAGATTGCGGCGGTCGAGTAGCATTCCGTTCTCATCGTAGTACTGCGGTTGCCTGTAAAAAGTAAGAATGAAATATTTTTCGGGTGCAAACGGAGCCCGTAAAGATTTATTCCTGATAGACATGAACGTGAGCAAACGCTTTTGCGTGCCCACATAGTAATCCAATGTATTAATCCAGGTGCAACGTATCCTTCTCATATATCGAAGTACATGTGATGTTGCTGCAGTATCGTATCCGTATTTATGCAAACTGTCGAAAAGTGAAGGGTCATTAAAGTTGAATTCATACACATAACGGATGCTGTCTGTTTTCATTTCAATCAATACATGCCTGAATTCTTTATCAGTAAAACCTATGGATAAAGGTTTGGGTGCGGCCACATGATTATAGATGGCTTCCATGGCCACAATATCTTCTTCGTGTTGATAGTAATAGGTTACAGGAAACTGTTTGGAAACAGCACAGGAACTCATGATGATAATGAGCAGTATGAAATAAAGAGTATGTATTATGCGCTTGTTCATTTCCTGTTTCTTACACTCCAGCTAACGCCATAGAGTAAACGTTTAAAAGTATTCAGTTCAATTTGCCGTTGTGTGGTAAAGCCTGCGTCCCAATAGGTCATGGTAATAATGCCGTTTTCTTCGGTAAGGCTTTTCAGGACTATAAAATGAGTTGGAATATGTTTTTTTACTTTTCCATGATTCTTGCGGCGAAGAATACGGTTGTTGAGGTAAAGAAAGACATCGCCTATCTCTAATTTCTCCTGCAGGAATTGCACAGGATTCTTCAGCTTTAATCTTGTGAGATCGTAACCAATGCATTGTATCTCTGCTTTCATGGTTACACGCAACATGTCATTAAACTTCGAAAGATTGGTTGCAGCCCAAAGACCGAGTTCCCTTCCTTCTTTGTAGTGAAGATGAAAAAGATTGATGTAGCCTTTGAAATGATCGGCCAATGTAAAGAACAGCATTTGGTCGGCATCGTTAAGATCCAGTTCACCTTCGTACATAACCAATCCCACCCGTTTACGAACGGCATCAGATGGCTTGTACATCACCCCGGCATATTCTGCTTTACCATTTTTATAAAGACTGATCATGAATTTCACATATCCCAATGGATCTTGTCTCGACATGATATAACCAACGGCAGCAAATGCACAAAAATTGGTGTTACGGCCTGCATAAAGAAAAAAAGGTTGTTCGATGTTTCTTTCCAGGTTCTGTAAAAATAATTGCTGATTAACCGATAGCCATTGGTTACTGTTGGCAAGAGTAGTCTGTTTCAGAAAGGCTAAAGCCTGTTTTTGTTTGCTTACAACAGGGCTTCCATTTAGTTGCGAAAAAGCACAAATGGGTACGCTGAAAATGAAGCCTAGATAAATAAAAACCTTTGATAATCTCATGCCTGAACGCTGTTGCCGGGTAAAAATAACGAGAAACCTGTTACGGTGGCTTTCTATTAAACATCAATTGTTCGCCATAATTTTTAGCTTCAGTGCTTGCATTTAGTAAATGAAATGTTTAATTTGGAATACTTACTTCCTGCGATCCGCCTCTATCAATTCTAACAGCTGCTTTACAGGTCATCGGTTTATTCAGCAGCATCTGTGCTTACTCCATGGAATTATTTAAAACCTTAAAACAAAAAGCAATGAAAGAGAAAACGCAAGAACATGTACCGGCACGCAGAGAATTTTTAACTGCCGTTGCTGCAGGTGCTGCTGCATTAGGTTTGGCTTCTTTGCCAAAAGCAGTTCAATCAGCACCATTATTAAATGAAGACATTGTAACCGATGAAAACGATCCCGACGAATGGTTTAAACAAATCAAAGGAAAACACAGGATGGTGTTTGATGCAACACAGCCGCACGAGGTGTATCCGTTTGCATGGCCCAAAGTTTTTCTGATGACCAACGAAGCTACCGGCACTGCTCCAAAAGATTGCAGTGTGGTGGTGGTGCTGCGGCATACGGCCCTTGGTTATGCCATGGAAAGCAGGCTCTGGGAAAAGTATAAGCTTGGTGAATTGTTTCATGCCAACGATCCCAAAACCGGTATGGCTTCAACCCGCAATCCTTTCTGGCAACCAAAGCCCGATGATTTTGTGATTCCGGGTTTTGGCGCCGTGCCGCTGGGTATTAATGATCTGCAAAAAGATGGCGTTATGTTCTGCTATTGCCAGGCGGCTTTTACAGTTTATTCTGCTGCCACAGCCACTATGATGAATATGGATGTGGAAGCAGTTCGTAAAGATTGGTTGGCCGGGATGTTACCTAATATTCAACCTGTACCTTCTGGTGTATGGGCATTGGGCAGGGCGCAGGAGCATGGATGTGGTTATATTTTTGCAGGATAGAAAATACCAACCGCTAAATAAAAGAGCCTCTTCATTTACGAAGGGGCTCTTGTTTTAAATGAGGTGAGCAATATCTTTTAAACTTTCTTCTTTTTTCCCAACCAGATAAGCAATAAAGAAACTGCCAGGAAACAAAACGTAACATACACAGAATTCAATATCGCTTCGGCATATCCCAAGGTGGCTGCATTAATAAAAAAGTAGGGATAGAAATTACTGAACGATCCCAATATCATTACATAGATCAGGTAGCAAAACGGGTAAAGCATCCATGTTACTGTTTGTTTCCAACTGATTTCTTTGGTGGGTACATAAACAAACCAATAGATAAGTGTAAGCAGTGGTGTTATTGTGTGCAGAAGATTGTCGGCCAGCAATTGCAATCCCTGTGGA
Organism: Lacibacter sp.; assembly: GCA_036675885.1. Lineage (GTDB taxonomy): Bacteria > Bacteroidota > Bacteroidia > Chitinophagales > Chitinophagaceae > Lacibacter. The sequence continues at coordinate 18,378 of JAKFDY010000346.1, forward strand.
TCCCATAGTGAACGCAGAACTATATTGTACACAATTCCAACGATCAGAATATAAGCGGTAACGGCAGTTACTACTGATGCCCGGCTGAAGAAGTGGTAACCTTTGCCGTTTTTTAATAGTAAACAAGTGAAGCAAACAGCTACGAGTAAATTGGTTAAAATAGTAAAGTAACTGAAGTAACGGACAACTGCTTCTGAAACTTCTGTTGTGCGGTTAACGATCTGCAGATAAAATTGCAGGATAAGCGCTGCCCATGTAAGAACAGCGATAGTGATTTGTACAAAGCGTTGGTTTCGGTTGGCTGGCATATGATGTTGTTCTTGTTTTAAAGATAAGCAATCAAAAACAAAAACCCGTTTCAATTGAAACGGGTTTTTGCGAATAGCTTGCAGCGAAAAGCGTGCAGCTGTATTAATAACGGTAATGTTCTGGTTTGAACGGACCTTCTTTTGAAATACCGAGATACTCAGATTGAACAGTAGTCAGTTCGTCCAGTACCACACCAATTTTTGCAAGGTGTAAACGGGCAACTTTTTCATCGAGATGTTTCGGCAATACGTACACATTGTTTTCGTATTTGCTGTGGTTCAGCCAAAGTTCGATTTGTGCCAAAGTTTGGTTGCTGAATGAGTTACTCATCACAAATGATGGGTGACCGGTAGCACAACCTAAGTTCACCAAACGACCTTCCGCCAAGAGGATGATGTCTTTGCCATCAACATTGTAAATATCAACCTGTGGTTTAACCGTATCTTTTGTATGACCATAGTTTGTATTTAACCATGCAACATCAATTTCAATATCGAAGTGGCCAATGTTACAAACAATAGCTTTGTCTTTCATTGCTTTAAAATGTTCGCCGGTGATGAGATCACGACAACCGGAAGCAGTAACAATAATATCAGCTTCTTTTACTGCATCGATCATTTTCTTTACTTCAAAACCATCCATTGCAGCTTGTAAAGCACAGATAGGATCGATCTCAGTAACAATAACACGGCAACCTGCACCAGCTAATGAAGCTGCAGAACCTTTACCCACATCACCATAACCACCAACAACTGCAATTTTACCAGCGAGCATTACATCTGTTGCACGACGGATAGAATCAACCAACGATTCTTTACAACCGTATTTGTTATCGAATTTAGATTTTGTAACGCTATCGTTTACATTAATAGCAGGCATTGGCAATGTACCTTTTGTAACTCTTTCGTACAAACGGTGAACACCTGTAGTTGTTTCTTCACTGATACCTTTGATGCCGGCAATCAGTTCAGTATAATTATCCAACACCATGTTGGTTAAATCACCACCATCATCAAGAATCATATTCAACGGACGATCAGCACCACCAAAGAACAATGTTTGTTCAATACACCAATCAGCTTCTGCCTGTGTTTGTCCTTTCCATGCATAAACACCAATACCTGCAGCAGCAATAGCAGCAGCAGCATGATCCTGCGTAGAGAAGATATTGCAGGAACTCCATTTTACCTCAGCACCTAAAGCTGTTAACGTTTCAATTAACACAGCCGTTTGGATGGTCATGTGTAAACAACCGGCAATACGTGCACCTTTTAATGGTTGTTGTGCACCATATTCTGCACGGATCGACATTAAGCCTGGCATTTCTGCTTCAGCTAAACGAATTTCTTTACGACCCCATTCAGCGAGGCTGATATCTTTCACTTTGTATTTCAGATCGAAATCAATAGTGCTTCTTGTAAGAGTTGACATATATAATGTTTTAGATGGCAAAGGTAGTTTTTCAGGATAAAATAACACGAATATGAATAAATTCAGGAAATCATTCTAATTTGGAGGTAGATAAAAGGACAAAAACCTGTTTACCCATGGCAAAAGCGACTAAAACAGAACAAATCACTAAAGAACCGGTTACGCTCGATAAAACCGATCTCAGTATTCTCCGTCTCCTGCAGCAAAATGCGAGGATGACGGTGAAAGAAATTGCTGATAAAGTACACCTGAGCACAACACCTGTACATGAACGCATCAAATGGCTTGAACGGAGTGGAGTGATCAAGCAATATGCAGCGTTGATCGATCATGCAAAAGTAAAAAAAGGATTAATGGTGATCTGTTATGTGTCGTTAAAAGAGCACAGCAAAAATGCAGGCACGAAATTTATTAAACATATTAATGAACTGCCGGAAGTGATCGAGTGCTACAATATTTCCGGTGAGTTTGATTTTATGCTGAAAGTGGTAGCGGAGAACATGGACGATTATTATAACTTTCATGTAAACAAACTGAGCCAGAGCGAAAATATTGGGAATGTGCAGAGTGTGTTTGTGATGGGTGTGCTGAAGCAGACGCATGTGATGGTGTGAGGAAGAGGTACGAAATTGGAAGTTGGAAGTACGAAGTAAGAAGTACGCCCTGTCAGACGCCCTCGCCGGACGGATATTAAGGATGTGTGATGAAGGATGTATGAAGTAAGAGGTAAGAAATGGACCACGTCAGACGCCCTCGTCGGACGGATAAAATAACTATCCATTTTTCATTTATCAACTATAAATTAAATAGCTATGTACAACTACGATACAGTAACCGAAGCAATCAAAGGATTAAAGGCCAGAGGTTTTACACTCGATTTTAATCTGCAAACAAATGCCTTGCAATGTTTCAATCCGGATCTTAATCTTGAGCCGGAAGAATTTGAGATCAAAGAGATCTATCGTTTTGAAGGCGATACCAATCCATCAGATGAAGAAATTGTGTATGCCATTGAATCAAAAGACGGGCATAAAGGTGTGTTTGTAAATGGTTATGGCACTTCAGCCGATGTGGTGGGATCTGATATGATGAAGAAGCTGGTTGATCATCATAACAAATGATCTTATTACTGAACAGCTTATTCCATTTTTGGAAGCAGGTAAATGATGAAGCTGAAAAATATGATGAGTGCCGATATATGAATAGCAACAAATGGTTTTGCTTCCGGTTCTCCTTTTGTTAATTTGATAAAGTATCTGGCAGCAAGGACAAGGCTTATTAACGGGAAAGCCCAGAATGCATAAACGAGAATTGCATTGCGGTAAGGAAAACCGGGTGTTATGTAAATATTAAATAAATTTACGATGTAGAGCAAATAAGATACTATTGTGATGCTGATGTTTAGAAAACGATCGGTGAAATTGACCTTCATGTTATCTTGTATACTTAGCTTGAGTTTGTTGTAATTTAAATATCGGGGTGAAACATATTCTTTGAAAGATTATGATGCTCTTTAATTGCTCTCTTCGATAGCCATACAGCAAAGATGAAGGAACCAACTGCACCTGCAAATAATAAACTATCGCTCAGGTATTTGTTTACGGTGGGATTGCCTTGCAGGAACAAAAAGAAATCATACGTTCCGTGAAAGAACGCAGCCCAGAAAATACCCGTGAATAAATAGAACTTTCTTCGTTCCGGTTTAAACTTTGCTTTGCCTGCAAAATAGCCCATGAGAATTGCAAATGTTGCATGGGCAGGTACACTTAAAAACATTCGCACCAGGGCTGTGCCTAATCCATGTTGTTGCACATACAAAATGTTCTCTACAGTAGCAAAGCCCATCCCGATCATTACACTATACACAATGCCATCAAAAGGTTCATCAAATTCTACATGCTGATAAATGGCATAAAAAAGAATGAACCACTTAAAAAATTCTTCTAAAAATCCAGTAGTTAAAAAAGCATTGAGAAACTCGGAAACAACCAAGTGTTCAACATCAATCACATATTGAATAAACATAATGGGAAAAACAAGTAATGCTCCATATATAAATGTACGAAAAACAACCGAGAGCGGTTCTGCCCCGTACTCATCCTTTAAGTAAAAATAACTAAGAAGAGCTAAGCCAGGAGCTATCCCAGCAGAAAAAATCCCCAGCATTTGCTATCCTCTTTTCATTCGTTTCTTCCATCGTACCATGAGTTGAATAGAAAGAAAATCAATAATTTTCACGTTTCGTGTAGACGAAATAGTATTCAGATAGGTATGATTCTAACAGGATGATATGTCAGGAGGTTATTATGAAAAAACTACTTGTTATCCACACAGGTGGGACGATTTCCATGAGTGAGGATACCGAAACAGGGGCGGTAAAACCAGGAGAGAATAACCCAATTGTTGAAAAAACAAAGGAGCTTATGTCAGTTGCTGATTTATTAATAGAAGAACCCTTTCAACTTCCCTCACCCCATATTACAGCAAATGAGATGCTTCAATTAAAAAAAATTAT
>JAKFDY010000347.1:0-11652 GCA_036675885.1 Lacibacter sp.
ATCCGCAGGTATTGGCTGCAGCAATGAGTGGTCCCGAACCAAAGACAGCCGATAAATTGCCTAAAGAGCCATATACGCCAACAATTAAAACAATCCGTTTTAATTATACAGCATCATCAACATGGATCATTCCATCATCTGAAAGCTTTGGCGATTTTAACCGAAAAGAAATTCAATTATTTCATCTCGGAGTATTTGGCCAGGCAGAACAGCATGGTTATTTGAAAACTGAAACAGCAAAATTATTCGGTCCAACTGTTCCGTTTAATAAAAGTATTTATCTTTTTCCTTTTTATACAAATGAAGGGAACTTGCTGTTTTCATTAACCGGAGCGCTGCCTGGTCAATCGGTTTCTTTTCTTTTTCAATTAGCTGAAGGAACAGCCAACCCGGAAAAAGAAGCTGTGAATATTCACTGGTTTGCGTTGAGTAATAACGAGTGGCGAAAACTAAAGCAAACAGAAATATTGAAAGATGAAACCAATCACTTGTTGCGCAGTGGGATTATTCGTTTGGTAATACCGGCAGAAGCAACTACGGATAACAGTTTACTTGATGCGGGTAAGATATGGCTTTGTGCAGTGGTAGAGAAAGATGTGGATGCGGTTTGCTTATTCAATGATATTATTCCGCAAGCTGTTACAGCAACATTTAAAACGGATGCAAATAGCATTACACTACATGAATCACCTGCAGGCACTATCAGTAAACTCGTGAACAAAGTTGCTGAAGTGAAGAAACTCAACCAGCCGTATGCATCGTTTGGCGGCAAAGCAGTTGAATCGAAAGATGATTTTTACTTGCGTGTGAGTGAGCGCCTGCGGCATAAACAACGGGCTGTTGACCTGTGGGATTATGAACATCTCGTGTTACAGGTATTTCCGGAAGTGTACAAAGTAAAATGTTTGAACCATAGTGTACTGCCTGCTGATTGTGCTTGTGATTTTGTAGAGCCCGGTCATGTAACATTGGTGGTGGTGCCTGATGTGCGGAACAAAAATCAATTCAGTCCGCTTGAACCGAAAGTGAGTCTTGACCTGATCACAAGAATAGAAGAATACCTGGTTGAACTTTGTTCGTTTTTTGTAACACCACAGGTGAAGAACCCTGTTTATGAACAGGTGAAACTGCAATTCAAAATACGATTCACAACAGAAGGCGATTTTGGTTTTTATGCCGATGTGTTGAACAACGATCTCATCAAATACCTTACACCTTGGGCTTATTCATCTGATACTGATATTGTATTTGGCGGGCATATCCGCAAAAGTGTGTTGCTGAATTTTATTGAAGAACTCAGCTATGTTGATTTTGTAACAGAGTTTAACATGTATCACATCGTAAATGGCACGCAGGGTACAGATACCGATGAAATAAAGATCAATAACCCGGCTGCTATTCTTGTTTCGCATAACCAACATTTAATCACCGCTTACCAGGAAACCGAAGTTTGTGTATGAAGAATGCTGTTACCATATCAAAGCAAAAACCTGTATCGCCTGCCATGGACTATGCCTTTCTGCGTGCAGAAGGGATGAAGTGGATCGAACGTTACGGTTCTGATCTCTGGACCGATTACAACACACATGATCCGGGTATTACCATCATGGAATTACTTTCTTATGCAATTACGGATCTTGGTTACCGCACGGCCTTTCCTTTGAAAGATATTTTATCAACAGCTGAAAACAACGATGCCAATTTCAAATCGCAGTTTTATTCAGCAAAAGAAATACTTCCCACAAGACCTGTTTCGGAGATCGATCTGCGGAAACTGTTCATCGATATTGATGGCATTCGTAATGCATGGTTGTTGAAAGCGGATGAATCGTTATTTGTTGATCTGAAGAATGAACATATTGTTGCAGCAAAACCAGACCATGATAAGTTTTACCAGTTTCAGTTAAATGGTATTTATGATATAAAAGTGGAACTTGATCTGAAAGCAACCGATGGAAGCGATTGGGATGATGAAAAACGGCAGAAGGTATTTGATCAGTTAAGAGAACGGTTTCATGCACACCGCAACCTCTGCGAGGACCTGCGCAACATTGAATTGGTGGAAGAACAGAAAATTCGTATTTGTGCTGATGTGGAAATACAACCAGGCGCCAATGCATTTGAAGTGTATGCTGAAATATTGTACAAGGTGCAGAATTATTTATCGCCTGATGTAAAACAATACACGCTGTCAGAAATGCGGCAGTTGAAAAAAGCAAACGGAGAACCCTACCGTATGGATGAAATTTTCAATGGCCCTGTTCTGAAATATGGTTTTATTCCTGATGAAGAAGTGAAACGATCGACATTGAAACGAAAAAATTTCCTTTCAGATATTATTTCGATTATGATGGATGTGCAGCATGTGATTGCTGTAAAGGAAGTGAAGTTTAATTTTTGCAGTGAGGAGAAAGAGATAAAGAACGAATGGGTGCTTTGTATCGACAAAGGAAAGAAGCCCGGACTTTGCCTCGATAAGATGGCACTTCATTTTTACAAAGATGTGGTGCCGGTGAATGCAAATAAACAAAAAACCATCGATCTGTTCATGCAAAAAATGGAAGATGATCGGTTGGCGAAGAAAAATAAATCTTACGGAGATCATAAGTATGAAATTGGTGGTGACAGAAATGTAAATACGTATCGTTCTTTACGTAATGATCTGCCGCTGGTTTATGGCGTTAGCGAACATGGCTTGCCTTCACATGCTGATTTTACACGTCGTTCACAGGCAAAGCAATTGAAAGCTTACCTTGTTTTTTATGATCAGTTACTCGGTAATTATCTCTCACAATTACATCATGTAAAAGATATGCTGCGTTTGGAAAAACCGGTAACGGATGTAATGATGCCACAGAGTTATTTCTATCAAAAGCTTACTGATATTGGTGAAGGCGAAGAAGGTGATGCAGAGGAAAGGAAAAAAAATGAAATTATCATTAATACAGCTGATTATGCAAACCCCGGCGGAACACTCGCAGGTATCGTCAGCAATTTTGAAAAAGATACCAACCGTTTGAATCGTTTCACTGATCATCTCCTTAGTCGCTTTGCAGAACAGTTTACTGATTATGCCATACAGTTGTACACACTTTCAGATAATGTTTCCGATAGTGAATTGCTGGCTGCAAAAATTCAACTGCTGAAAGAATATCCATTGCTGAGTAAAAACAGTTCGGGTGCTTATAACTATACGAAAAGACCTGTGTGGGATAGTGATAATGTGAGCGGATTGGAGCAAAGGATCTGTCGCTTACTTGGCATCAGCAATTATTACCGCCATACCATTTCTTCCATCAAATCAGAAGTAGTCGAAGAGATCAACAATGGCACTGCAGAATATATTTTCCGTATTGCTGATCCTGAAAATGCAAGCCGCACATTACTCAGCAGTAAAACAAAGTATGCAACCAAAGCAGAATGTGAAACCGTATTTGCCCAAGCGATGGAACATGCAGCCTTACGTGATTATTATGAATTAAAGCAGGCTTCTGATGGCCGCTACTTCTTTAATGTAATTGATGAAAGCGGAAATGTGCTTGCAAGACGGATAGAGTTTTTCGCAACCGAAAGCATTGCGGAAGCAGCGATCCTTAAACTGATGTTGCTGGTAAAGGATCAATACAGCAATGAAGGATTGTTTGTAGTTGAGCATTTACTTCTTCGTATGGATTTAGCTTTTCTGCAAATGGAAAATGAGCTGTTTAACAAAGAAAATGTTTTACCTGTTTGCACCGATAACGATTGTGAAGATTGTGAGCAGGATCCTTACTCGTTCCGTATTACTGTTGTTCTGCCTGCCGAAACATTACGTTTTCGAAATATGGATTTCAGAAAACAAGTGGAGAATCTTATACGTCATCAAACACCTGCCCACATCTATCCCAAAATATGTTGGGTGAACAAAGATCAACTTGCACAGTTTGAAACTGCATGGAAATTATGGCTTGCGTTAAAACAGGAAGGGAAACAAAACACAACAGAAGGATTAATAGCAACAAGAGCACTCATCATTATTTTATTTAACCTGCGGAGTTTAATGCCGAAAGGCGTGTTGCCGGATTGCGGCGAAACACCGGAAAACCCGCTTGTTCTTGGACGAACCAGTTTAGGTAATCTTTAAAACAAATGGTATGCAACATATACCCGTAAAACTTAAGGCACCGAAAAACTCTTTCAATTATTTTGAAGATAACCAGGTGCTTACTGCAGAGCAACTGAATCATGTGGTTCAGTATTTCGATTATCAGGAAAGGCTTACACGTGCAAGATTGCTTGGTGTGGGAATCGTATGCGGTCTAAACATTGTGTTTGACAGAAGCAGCATTACTGTTACAAAAGGTGTAGGTGTAACAAGTGATGGTGACCTGGTGGTGTTGGAAGCAGACAAAGTATTAGTTGCTGCCAGGCAACTTGACGACAGTAAAGCAAACTATCCTGCATTTGAAAAGCTGAAGAACGATGATGGAACTTTGCGCTTATCGGAGTTAGTTGAAAGCAATGACGGAGCAACAGGCTTACCTGATTTCTTCAATGAAAATAATCAACCGCAGAATACAGTTGTGCTGGCATACCTGAGTCAATACACAATAGATACTGATCAATGTTCTGCTGATGAATGTGAGAACAAAGGTCTTGTGCATCATTCGGAGTTAAAGTTCCTTGCCATCAGCAAAAGTGATTATGATCTCATTGATGATGATTCTGCCTGTTGTGGTGATGAATATTTCAGCATGCCGGAAGTAAGTATTCCAAGAGTGTTATTGAATGAGAATGATAGTGTGTTCAGCTATGCCGATTTTGTAACAGCATACCGTAAACAGATCATTGAAGGGGTTGGTGAGTTGCAGCAACCACTTACAGCAGCTATTAAGGCAGCACGCACCTTGTCTGCCTGTATGATGGAAAGTGGTGTTGTTAAAAGTATTCCACGACTAAGTATTTCAAGGCTGGATATCGCTGATTTTCGTGACAGGCTCAGTGTGAATACAGATCTCCATGCTCAATTAAAAAATCAATTGGGCGATGCGTTAGGTAACGGAACACCTGCAGGTATTCAGTATGTGTATGATTTCATTAAAGAACTGGCTGATGCGTATAACGAGTTCAAAGAAAAGATCTATGAACTTTGTCATAGTTGTTGTTACGATGCTGCTGCGTTCCCTAAACATCTTGCATTGGGTTTGTTGGTAGAAGATGATACCGTAACACCTTGCGCATATCGTCATTGCTTTTTGGAATCACCTATTTTGAATCATAAAGATGATCAGTTGCAGGAAGCAGTGATGCTGTATATGCGTCTTGTGCAAATGGTGAATACGTTCAACATATCATCTGGCCGGGCAGTTGCAATTAAGGTCACACCATCAAAAGGCATTGCAGGTGAATTGAGCAGCAGGGCTATCCCTTATTATTACAATGCCTCTACGTTATTAAAAAACTGGAACCCGCAAAAAACATTTCGCAGGAAAGAGCAAACCAATCTTGGTTATGCGGGAGATAGTTACTCTTCACACAAGCATATTAAAGAGCCTTTACGCTACAATACTGATGAACATGATTTCTTCCGCATCGAAGGACATATTGGTAAAACATACGAAGAAGCCTTCCGCATCATTGAGCAATTACGCAAACAGTTTGATCTTCCGTTTGAGGTAACGGCTGTGCAGTTGCAAAGGGAAAGGAGAACCATCATTCCACCAAAGATCAGGAAGAAGAATTGGTATGATCTTTTTTTGGAAAGAGAAAAATTTGGTTGGTCGCACCAGCTTGATCATATCAAAGATTATGGCGACAAAGTGATTGGTGGTTTACCAACAGTTGCAGAAGTAAGTGCACCCGATCTCCGGAAAAAGTATAACACGGTACAGTTCCAGGACCCGGTGCAGGCAAGAACAAATGTGGAAACAAAGAAAGCAGAGATGCAGGCCACTGTTACGAATACGAAAACAATGATCGCTGCTTATATTCCTACAGCGGAGAACGAAGAACCTGCTCCCGATTTTGTAGCTACACATCAACAAATGACAAATATCGGTGCATCGTTCAACAAGAGTGCAAAGCTGTTGTTGGAAAGTTCACTGCATTCACCAGTTTCAAACATGGCGGTGTTGGATCATCCGTATATCATTGATTGGATCGGCTCCTACATCGTGAATACAGAAAACAAGATAAAAGATGGATACATCTTCAGTAATTTTTTAAAGCACAATCAATCGATGTTGCATAATGCAGGTGTGTGCAGGGGAGGAACATTTGTGTTGGTTTATGATGTGTCGGCAACAAACCGTACAAAAACCATTGTTGGAGATTTCTATCTGCCATATATCTGTAAGGAAGACCTGGTGGATGCTGAAGTTGATCCTGGTAAGGTGCCGGTAAGACCATTCCAGCCAATTGATGTTGGAGTGATCAAAGATTTTATAAAAGTACCGTTCCTCAATAATGATCTGCTGAATATAAAAGACACAGTTGATGGAGTAAATATTAAAGTTGCATCCATGGCGAATGAAGTGATCAATGTACGGGAAGGTATTGTGAAAAATGTAGAATCGATGGTGAAGAATTATCAAACCACGTTTGGCAATATCACAGAAACGTATACCGCATTCCTTGGTGATGTAGTGAAACTGGACAAAACAAAAGCGACAGCAGTAGCAGGAATTGACAACCTGATGAATGTAAGTGCAGAAACATTTAAAGATGCATCACCTGAAAGAATTAAACTGGCTGCGGAAAAAGTAAAAGAGCTACAAACCATTATTACAAGGTTACAACGTTGATGAGTGAAACTGTAACACATAGTATCGGTAAACTTTCATTTCACTTAAAAGGAGTTGAAACGGGAAAGGTGTTTGCCATGCGGCAACAGGCAGCTTCTTACCTGCAGCATGATTTTGTACGAATGGCCGAAGAAGTGTTTGATGAATTTGCTTTAAATGATGAGTTGGTATTTATTCAACAGCTATCAATTGATCTTCAACTTACAAACGATTCATTCGACCTGAAAAAACAGGAATATCGTTTGCGTGAACAGATAAGAGAGCAGATTATTGCTCATGTGCAACAGAACAATGGTTTTGGTCAGGCTTCAACAATTGGACAGAAAAATGATGTAAGGTGGTCTCCTGATGCAAATCTTTTATTGAAAGCATGGGCATTTTATTTAGAGCAAGGTTATTTGCCGGCATATATCCCTTTATCGTTATGGCAGGAACGGCTGAGTTGGTGGAAAAAATCATTTATTCAGTCAGGCATTCAACTGAAAGAGTTTTTTATTCTTCAGTTAAGTGATGAACTGCGGCTGAAACGTTTTTTGAAGCATGAATCGCCAAAAGTTCAACAATGGATATTTGAACAGTTGCACCAGGAGTTGTACTCATTGCTGGAGGCAGGAAGAGCGAAGTGGAAGCGAAATATTCCTTTCACTCATTTTGAACTGAAAACATATTTGCAATTTCTTCTTTCGGAAAAAAATGTTTCTGTTTTGATAAATGAAGAGCAGTTGCCTGCTGTTGATTGGGTGATGCATCATCATGAGACACATCACAAGGCTGCAAAACAATTATCACCTGAAGCGAAAGAGTCAACAGAAAAGAAAACTGTTTCATCGCAGGAAAATCATGAAGCGGTAATTGTGCACAATGCAGGAATTATATTGTTACAACCGTTTATCTCTACCCTGTTCAATGAAATGCACATACTAAGTGAAGACAGGAAAGCAATCGTGGATAAACAGAAAGCCTGTGCATTGCTTTCTGTTCTTGCAGGCGATGAAGAACAGGATGAAATTTACTACCCTTTATATAAGCTGTTGTGTGGTGTTCCGATAAGTGAGGTGATTGACAGTAATATGCGGGTATCTACAGAGGAGCGTGAAGAATGTTTTCATTTGTTACAACAGGTAATTGTTCATTGGCCTGCATTGAAGCAATCATCAGTACCATCACTTCAACAAACATTTTTACAACGCACTGGAAAGTTGTCGCACAAAGAAGATAAATGGTTGTTACAGGTGGAGCAGCGTACGGAAGATGTGTTACTGCAATGCCTGCCCTGGTCTTATTCCATCATCCGGCACCCTTGGATGAAACAAGCTTTGTTTACCGAATGGACGTAGAAACAGGAGACAAAACACAAGGAACAAGGAGCATACATCACGTGTAACCCTTAACTCTTAACCCAAAAACAAGTATATGAAATACCCAGGCAGAATTATTAAGGAAGGTGAAAGCAATACCGCTATTGTAAAAGCAATTCAAAAAAAACTCATTGAATTGAATATCGGTAACCTGGAGGGAACCGGCACGTATGGAATAAAAACCAAGAATGCGGTGAAACTTTTCCAGGCAACACATATGGATCAGTTTGGTAATCCATTGGAAGTAGATGGGCAAGTTGGTTCGCTTACATGGGCAACATTGTTTGGTACCGATACCATTGTTGTAACGGATACTGCACCCAATGCTTTGCTCACAGAATCGATAAAGGTTGCTATAAAGCAACTTGGTGTTATGGAAGAACCTCCCGGCAGTAATAAAGGTCCGGTAGTTGATCAATATCTTGCAAGCGTTGGATTACCTCCCGGTTTGTTCTGGTGTGCCGCTTTTGTGTATTGGGGTTTTGATAAAGCAGCCACAACATTGGGTAAGAAAAATCCATTGGTGAAAACAGGACATGTAATGACACACTGGAATAAAACAACAGGTAAAAAAATAACAACCAATGAAGCAGTGAACAAGCCATCGCTTATAAAACCGGGACATATTTTTATTATGAACACAGGTGGCAGTGCAGGACATACCGGTATTGTGGAGAAAGTAGAAGGTGGCTTTATTCACACCATTGAAGGAAACAGTAATAACGCAGGAAGCAGAAATGGTATTGGGGTGTTTCGCCTGCAGCGTAAGATTGCAAAGATCAATCGGGGGTTTATTGAATACAAATGATGAGTGATGAGTAATGAATGATGAGTACGCCCTCGTCTGACGGATTTGAATATTAAAAGTGTAAATGATAATGAGGAGATAATCGAACAACTTTTAATCTCGGCTTCGCTCGATTTAAAAAGAGTTGTCCTTCGACTACGCTCAGGAGATAAAACCTTAAACATTCAACTTTAAACAAACGTTTTGTTTACATCAGCTGAAAAAACATCCAAACCTGCAAGAGCCGCACAGGCATCAGCAGATAAAACTTCTTTCTTCAGGAAAGCAGGTGAGGATAGTTTTTTTAGTTCGAAAACAAATTCATCTTTTTTCAATTCAACAGTTCAGGCCAAATTAAATATCAGTCAGCCGAACGATCCGTTAGAAAAAGAAGCAGATGAAACAGCTGATAAAGTGATGCGTATGCCCGATGCTGCTGTAGCAACAGCAACACCTGAAAAGAAAGAAGAAGAATTGCAACGGAAGGAAGATGAGCAGGAAGAAATGGTTCAACCAAAAATGATGGTGAATGCTGGCGGTAGTTTAATTATGCGGAGTGAAGATGAAGCAGAAGAAAAAGAAGAAACTGTTCAACCGAAATTATACAGTCTCGGATTGATGCGTAAAGAAGCAGAGGAGGAGCAGGAAGAAATAGTGCATCGAAAAGAAGAAGAACAGGAAGAAACGATTCAACGATTTGCAGATAGCAACTGTTGCAATACAGCAGTTATTCATCGCAAGGAACGTGGCCCGCCAACAACTCAAACATCCACGTTCTCAGCACAAGTACAACAAAGCAAAGGACAAGGCGCTCCTTTGAACCATAGTGTATTGCACAATATGCAAAACAGATTTGGTGCTGATTTCAATTCGGTGCGTATTCATAACAATAAGACATCGGCACAACTCAGCAGCAATATCAATGCACAGGCATTTACACATGGCAATGATATTTATTTCAACCACGGAAAGTATAATCCCCATACTTCTTCCGGAGGAAATTTGCTTGCCCACGAGTTAACGCACACAATTCAGCAAGGCGCAGCAATACTTCATCGCAAGGCAAAAAGCCCTGCCACAACTTCTTTTATTCAAACCAAAACAGAGCCACAACAACTTACTGCAGAACCACGACCTGAATTGATACGTGCAGTTCATCATGCAAAATCACAAATCGGAAAAGTAAATGCATCGCAAACAACACCTGATGGTTTACGTGTTGGTGCCGATAACCTGGTTGATTATTTTAAAACAGCCATGGGTAGCGAAGCCATACTTGAAGGCAATCAACCTTACAAAACAGGAAGTGTTCATATTGACAATATCCGTTACAAACGGGAAGCAGAAGGACAAAATCCTTTAGATCCAACTGGCCCACCAAAACTCCGTGATGCAATGCCGAGCTGGTGTGGCATCTTTACTTTCTGGGCATTGAACAAAGGAGGCATACCCATGCGTAAATGGAAACTGGGACAAGCTGCTGTTGATCTCAAATCTGCTTACCCGCCGGGTTATACACCACGTGCAGGCGATATTGCATATAAAGGCCCGCCATATCATCACTATGCTATTGTTGAAAATGCAACAGGCGGAACAAAATCAGCAATAGTAAATACTGTTGATGGTAACACAGCCGGAGAAGATAATCTTGGTGCACAGGTACAGCAACGTTCACAATCGATGAGTGTTTGGAAATTATTCTTTAATCCATTGTATGGACTGGAAGAACAGTTAGCACAAAATCCTGAAGCCATTACACCTGAAGAGATCAATCGTATTATGTCAGAAGCAGGTGGCTCATCTTCAATTGCAGTAACAGCTACTCCATCAACACCAGCTGAAGTTGCTGAGTATACACCTGAAGTTCCTCAAACAGAAGCCGTACCAACTGCTGTTGCAAGCGACGCAGCATTGCCTGCCACACAACCTGCAACAGAAGAAGAAGCACCGGTTGAAGAAGTGGTTATACCAACATCACCCAAAACACCTGAAGAAGATCCTGCTTATCAGCAGATCATGCAACAGGCGGGCAATATAAAATCAAAACAAAAAATACATGACACGCCGCAGTGCAAAGCTGATGCGGCACAGCTTGCTTCAAAAGTTCCTAAACAATTAGATAAGGATAGCCAGGCTCAGTTTCACCAGGTAGGTAAAATGGAGATGCAGGATAAAAAAGCATTTAATGCAGAATCATTCAAACAAAAATTATCAGAACGCATTGAAAGTGCATTGCCAAAAGATGATAATGAAACGGTAGACCGCTATGAACATCCGCATAAAGGGACTGAAGCAATGAATGAAGCAAAAGGCGGAATGAAGAATGATGTGAAGGAAGAAAAGAAAAATGCGAGCAATGCTGTTGAAACAACTTCAACAGAAGCACCGAATCAACAATTAGCAGTACCGAAGGTTTCTGCTGATATGCAGCCTGAAGATGCAGGTAAGAAACCGCATATACCAAAAGCTGAAGCAGCAGCACCCAAGCCAAAAACAGATGAAGAAATTTCGATGGAGAAAGATGCACAGAGCCTGGATGATCAAATGGCAGAGAGTGATATTACAGAAGAGCAATTGACAAATGCGAATGAACCAACATTTACCAGTGCGGTAGAAAGTAAGAACGATGCACAAACAAAAGCAAGGAATGCACCGAAGGATTATAGAGCAATCGAACAGCCGCAAATAACAAAAGCAGAAGCACAGGCAAAAGCAACCGTTGCAG
>JAKFDY010000348.1:0-10106 GCA_036675885.1 Lacibacter sp.
GCTAGTGGTAAAACAGGTGTTGTGTTTGCAACAAGTGGTCCTGGTGCAACAAATCTTGTAACAGGTTTGGCCGATGCAATGATCGATTCAACTCCATTGGTGTGTATTACCGGACAAGTGTTTGCGCACTTGCTTGGTACCGATGCATTCCAGGAAACAGATGTAATTAACATTACAACTCCTGTTACAAAATGGAATCACCAGGTAACTGATGCAAGTGAAATTCCTGCGGCATTGGCGAAAGCATTTTACATTGCAGGAAGTGGTCGTCCCGGTCCGGTGTTGATTGATATTACAAAAAATGCACAGCTGCAATTATTCGATTACGAAGGATATAAAAAATGTGAGCATATCCGCAGCTATCGTCCAAAACCAATTGTACGTAAAGAATATATTGAAGAAGCTGCAAAACTTATCAATACTGCTGAGCGTCCTTTTGTGATCTTCGGACAAGGTGTTATTCTTGGTAAAGCAGAAAAAGAATTCAAAGCCTTTATTGAAAAGTCAGGTATTCCTGCAGCATGGACCATCATGGGTATGAGTGCAATTCCAACAGATCATCCGTTAGGGGTTGGTATGTTGGGTATGCATGGTAACTACGGTCCTAATTTGCTGACGAATGAATGTGATGTGTTGATTGCTGTTGGTATGCGTTTCGATGATCGTGTAACCGGTCGCTTGGATAAATATGCAAAGCAGGCGAAAATTATTCATCTCGATATTGATCCTGCAGAAATTGATAAGAATGTAAAAACAACTGTTCCTGTTTGGGGCGATTGTAAAGAAACATTACCGATGCTCACTGCTTTGGTTGAAAGCAAAGTATATCCGCAATGGTTGCAGAAATTCCATGAGTGCATGGAAAAAGAAAAGTCGTTGTGTATTGAACCGGAGATGAATCCATCAACAGATATTCTTACGATGGGCGAGGTGATTAAAGCATTGAATGAATTAACAAACGGCAATGCAATTATTGTAACGGATGTTGGTCAGCACCAGATGGTGGCCTGCCGTTATGCACAAATGAATCAAACAAAAAGTAATATTACCAGTGGTGGGTTGGGTACAATGGGTTACGCATTGCCTGCAGCTATTGGTGCAGCGTATGGTGATCCATCACGTACAACTGTTGCTATTATTGGTGATGGTGGTTTTCAAATGACGATACAGGAGTTGGGAACCATCATGCAGTTTAAACCAAACGTAAAGATTTTGATTTTGAATAACCAGTTCTTAGGTATGGTGCGTCAGTGGCAGCAACTGTTCCATGAAAAACGTTATTCGTTTGTTGATATCACCAGTCCTGATTTTGTAGCAGTGGCAAAAGGATACTATATCGATGGACAACGCATCAGCGAACGTTCAGAATTGAAATCTGCATTGAAGACAATGATTGATCATGACGGCAGCTATTTGCTTGAAGTAATGGTAGGAAAAGAAAACAATGTATTCCCGATGGTGCCACAGGGAAGAGGTGTATCGGAAATTGTATTAAGCGAAGAAGAAATTTAGCCCCCTAACCCCCTGAAGGGGGAATAATGAAACTCATCCTATTGAATTAATAATTAAAGAAAAGATCATGAGTACAGATAAAAATAATTCGACTGCTATTCACACCCCTTCAGGGGCTGGGAGTAAACAGGAATTTACAATAACAGTTTACACAGAGAACCAGATCGGTTTATTGAACCGTATCGCTATTCTCTTTTCCAAACGGAAAATAAACATTGAAAGCTTAAATACATCGCCCAGCGAAGTGGACAGTGTACATCGTTTCACCATTGTGATCAATGAAACAGAAGAAGTAGTACGCAAACTCTGTCGCCAGATTGAAAAGCAGGTAGAAGTATTGAAAGCATATTACAATACCAACGAAGAGATCATCTGGCAGGAACTGGCTTTGTATAAGGTGCCGACAGAAATTATTGCAGAAGAAGTAAAGGTAGAACGTTTGTTGAGCCAGTATGGTGCAAAGGCCGTAGTGATTCGTAAAGATTATACTGTGTTTGAAGTGAGTGGTCAACGTGCAGAAACAGATGCGTTCATTAAAGTACTTGAACCATATGGGTTGATCGAATTTGTTCGTTCTGCAAGAGTGGCCATTATAAAAGCAAGTGATGGTTTCCACAAAAAACTGAAAGAGTTTGAACACAGAGAGCCAAGCGAAGAAGTAATCGAAAACGAATACCTCGATAAAGGTGAAGAGGTGTTTACAATGTAAATGGAATGAAAGAACAATTTGAATTAATACGACAGACCAGGATACGTTTCATTGATCTTGTAAATGGGTTATCAATTGAAGAGTTGAATGAAATTCCTGCAGGCATGAACAATAATGTAGCATGGAATTTTGGTCATATAATAACTGCTCAGCAAGGATTATGTAATGCACTTTCAGGTGTAGCATTGGATGTGCCGGCCGAATTGACTGAAGGGTTTAAAAAAGGAACAAAGCCCGAAGGCTTTATTAACCAGGACACAATTGATCAGTTTAAAGAATACACACTATCCTGCATTGATGAGCTTGAAAGAGGATTAGGAGAAAATGTGTTTGTTCAATACAAAACATATACAACATCGTATGGCTATACATTAAACAACATAGAAGATGCAGTACGGTTTGTTATGGTGCATGATGCATTGCACCTTGGTTACGCAATGGCAATAAGAAAAAATCTATCAAAGAAGTAAACATTTAAAATCAAACAAAAAAAGAGAAACGAAAATGGCAAATTACTTTAACACACTTCCGCTCAGGGAACAGTTGAACCAGCTTGGTGTATGTGAATTCATGGATCGTAGTGAGTTTGCGGATGGTGTGAATGCTTTATTGGGAAAAAAGATTGTGATCGTTGGTTGCGGTGCACAAGGTTTGAACCAGGGTTTAAACATGCGTGATTCAGGATTAGATATCTCTTACACGTTACGTAAAGAAGCAATTGCTGAAAAGCGTGCTTCATGGAAAAATGCAACAGAGAATGGTTTCAACGTTGGAACATACGAAGAATTAATTCCTGCTGCTGATCTCGTATTGAACTTAACTCCCGATAAACAGCATACGTCAGTAATTAAAGCGATTATGCCGTTGATGAAACAAGGTTCTACTTTGTCTTACTCACATGGTTTTAATATTGTTGAAGAAGGTACACAGATCCGTAAAGATATTACAGTAATCATGGTGGCGCCTAAATGCCCGGGTACTGAAGTACGTGAAGAATACAAGCGTGGCTTTGGTGTACCTACGTTGATCGCTGTACATCCTGAGAATGATCCTGAAGGAAAAGGATTGATCCAGGCAAAAGCTTATGCTGCTGCAACTGGTGGTCATCGTGCAGGTGTGTTGCGTTCATCGTTTGTTGCCGAAGTAAAATCGGATCTTATGGGTGAGCAAACCATTTTGTGTGGTGTATTACAAACAGGTTCTATCCTTGCGTTCGATAAAATGGTGGAGAAAGGGATTGAGCCTTCTTACGCTTCAAAACTTATTCAGTACGGTTGGGAAGTGGTAACCGAAGCGTTGAAACACGGTGGTGTTACAGCTATGATGGATCGTTTATCAAATCCAGCCAAGATCAAAGCATTTGAACTTTCAACTGAAATTAAAAATATCTGGCGTCCGTTGTTTCAAAAGCACCAGGACGATATCATGAGCGGCGAGTTTTCTTCTACCATGATGAAAGACTGGGCAAATGATGATAAAAACCTGCTCACATGGCGCAAAGCAACCGGTGAAACGGCATTTGAAAAAACTCCGCCAACATCAGCAAAAATTTCTGAGCAGGAATATTTTGATAATGGTTTGTTGCTTGTTGCGTTCGTTCGTGCAGGTGTTGAACTTGCGTTTGAAACAATGGTGGCTTCAGGTATCAAAGCAGAATCGGCTTACTATGAATCATTACATGAAACTCCGTTGATTGCAAATACCATTGCACGTAAGAAGTTGTTTGAAATGAACAGAGTAATTTCTGACACTGCAGAATATGGTTGCTACCTGTTCGATCATGCAGCAAAACCAATGTTGAAAGAATTCATGAAAACAATTGATACCGATGTGATCGGTAAAAATTTCAACGATGGCAAAGATGCCGGTGTTGATAATAAAGAACTGATCGCTGTAAATCATATTCTCCGTTCACACCCTGTAGAAAAAGTGGGTGCTGTATTGCGTAAAGCAATGACGGATATGAAAGTGATCAATACACCGGCATAACATGCATACAACTTCGAACGATACAAAACTTGATTTCACCGGCGCAGCACTGCGTATAAAAAAAGTAGTGCATAAGACGCCGTTGCAGTTAAGCCGCAGTCTGTCGAAGAAATATGAATGCAAGGTTTACCTGAAACGGGAAGACCTGCAGGTGGTACGCAGCTATAAAATTCGGGGTGCGTATAATATGATGAGCAGTTTGCCTGCTGACACATTAGCAAAAGGTGTTGTTTGTGCCAGTGCCGGTAATCATGCACAGGGTTTTGCATACAGTTGTAAAAAGCTTAATGCAAAAGGTGTGGTGTTTATGCCGGTGATAACGCCCAATCAAAAGATCACACAAACAAAAATGTTTGGTGAAGATTTTATTGAAGTGCGTTTGGTGGGCGACACGTTTGATGATTGTGCAGCAGCAGCTAAAATTTATACCGAAGAAAATGGCTTAACATTTATCCCGCCCTTTGATGATCTGCGGATCATTGAAGGGCAGGGTACTGTTGCCGTTGAAGTGTTGGAGGAATACTCTTCCCCTGAAGGGGGAGACGGAGGGGGTATTGATTATGTGTTTATTCCTGTTGGTGGTGGTGGTTTAAGTGCGGGCATTGGTTCGTATTTTAAAACCTATTCACCTAAAACAAAAATTATTGGAGTGGAACCGGAAGGTGCTCCATCAATGCATGAAGCATTAAAGGCGGGTCATCCGGTAACAGTAGAAAAAATCGATCGTTTTGTAGATGGTGCGGCTGTAAAACGTGTGGGTGATATAACGTTCGGTATTTGTAAAGATGTATTGGACGACATGCATCTTGTTCCTGAAGGGAAGATATGTTCTGTTATTTTAAAGTTATATAACGAAGATGCTATTGTAGTTGAGCCCGCAGGAGCTTTAAGTATAGCTGCATTGGACAATTTTGCTGAAGAAATCAAAGGAAAGACAGTTGTTTGCATAGTAAGCGGCAGTAATAATGATATTGATCGCATGCAGGAAATTAAAGAACGCAGCCTGCAATATGAAGGATTAAAACATTATTTCCTTATCCGTTTCGCACAACGTCCCGGTGCATTAAAAGAATTTGTAAATTATGTACTCGGTGAAAATGATGACATTACACGATTTGAGTACATGCAGAAGCATAATAAAGAAACAGGTCCGGCATTGGTGGGAGTGGAACTGCGGAGCAGGACGGACTATGATGCACTTTTAACCAATATGAAAAAGTACCAGATTAACTTTACGGAACTAAATAAGAACGACAACCTGTTTGGTTACCTCGTGTGATTTTTCTGTTAAAAATATGACAGAGGTCAAAACATTTGTTAGTTGATTTATTTGGTAATTTTAGACGATTGCTTGCTATTACAGGTCTAAAAACCTGATTTGTATAATATTTTTCATCAAAACTTGCATGTAGAATGGCAGGCAACCAAGGTTTATATAACCCGGCATTTGAACACGATGCTTGTGGTATCGGCTTCGTAGCGAGTATTAAAGGCTACAAATCACATCAGCATATCAGTGATGCGTTAACTGTGTTGGAAAACATGGAGCATCGTGGTGCGTGTGGCTGTGAAAATAATACAGGCGATGGTGCCGGTATTATGATCCAAACCCCACATGAATTCTTCTTTGAAGAATGTTTAAAGCTGGGTATTCATCTTCCCTCATTTGGAAAGTATGGTGTGGGTGTTTTGTTTTTCCCCAAGGAAATAAAACTCCGTGAAGAGTGTCGTGATATTTTCAATCGTACAGCAGAAAAGCTGGGATTGGAAATTTTGACGTACAGGAAAGTTCCGGTAAACCCTGATGGTATTGGTCCAACGGCTTTAAGTGTTGAACCTGAAATGGAACATGTATTTGTTGCATGTCCTGATCATATCACCAATCCTGATGAGTTTGAACGCAAGTTGTTTGTGTTGCGTAATCATGTATCTCATTTAATTAACAGCACTGTTAAGAAAGATGCCATTGGATTTTACATTGCATCGCTTTCTTATAAAACAGTTGTATATAAAGGACAGTTAACCAGCGGACAGGTGCGTGGTTATTTTCCTGATTTGAATAATAAAAGAGTGGTGAGTGCTTTTGGCTTGGTGCACAGCCGCTTTGCAACCAATACTTTTCCTTCCTGGAAACTGGCTCAGCCATTCCGCTTCATAGCACATAATGGTGAGATCAATACATTACAGGGTAACCTCAACTGGTTAAAATCAAGTGAGCATGGTTTCACATCTCCCAACTTCACGAAAGAAGAAATGGAGATGTTGTTGCCTATTGTTACCGGTGGTCAATCAGATTCTGCATGTCTGGATAATATGATTGAATTGCTGGCAATGACCGGCCGTTCATTACCACATGTAATGATGATGTTGATTCCTGAAGCATGGGATGATAACGATCAGATGGATCCTTTGAAGAAAGCGTTCTATGAATACCATGCATCGATCATGGAACCATGGGATGGTCCTGCTTCAATTTCATTTACTGATGGAAAAATTATTGGTGCTACGTTAGATCGTAATGGTCTTCGTCCTTCACGTTACTGCATTACTTCCGATGATCGTGTGATCATGGCAAGTGAAACAGGTACCGTGTGGGTTGATCCGAAAACAATTGTGAAGAAAGGCCGTTTGCATCCGGGTAAAATGTTTGTGGTGGATATGGAGCAGGGACGGATCATCAGTGATGAAGAACTGAAACAAACCATCTGCTCACAAAAACCATATGCAGATTGGCTGAATCAAAATAAGATTCGTCTTGAAGAATTGCCTGAGCCACGTGTTGCGTTTACGCATCTCAGTGATGAAAACATTCATAAATATCAAAAAGCGTTCGGTTATTCTACTGAAGATATTGATACCATCATTAAGCCAATGGCCATTGATGGTAAAGAACCAATTGGTTCAATGGGAACTGATACGCCGTTGGCCGTACTCAGTGATCAGCCACAGCATTTAACTTCTTACTTCAAACAATTATTTGCGCAGGTAACCAATCCGCCGATTGATCCTATTCGTGAGCGTATGGTGATGAGCCTTGCAGCATTTGTTGGTAACAACGGTAATTTACTGGAAGAAGATCCGATGCATTGCCATACAGTTGCGTTGAAGCAACCGGTTCTTACCAGCAGCGATCTTGAAAAGATCAGAAGTATTGATACAGGTAAGTTCCAGGCAAAAACGATACAGATCTATTTCCGTGCAGATGGCAAGCCGGGTTCACTCAAAGCCGGTCTTGACCGTATCTGCCGTTATGCAGAAGATTCAGTGAATGATGGTTTTGAAGTATTGATCCTTTGCGATCGTGCTGTTGACAGTGATCATGCTGCAATTCCTTCTTTGTTGGCAACTGCTGCAGTACATCATCATCTTATCCGTAAAGGTTTACGTGGCCAGGTTGGTATTGTTGTAGAAGCAGGTGATGTGTGGGAAGTTCATCACTTTGCATGTTTGCTTGCATTTGGTGCAACTGCTATCAACCCATACCTCGCATTGGCTTCTATCCGTAACATGAAAGTGAACGGATCACTTGAAACAAATCTTGAGTGGGAAGCGTTGCGTAAGAATTATGTGAAAGCTGTGTGTGATGGTTTGTTGAAGGTGTTCTCTAAGATGGGTATCTCTACAT
Organism: Lacibacter sp.; assembly: GCA_036675885.1. Taxonomy (GTDB): domain Bacteria; phylum Bacteroidota; class Bacteroidia; order Chitinophagales; family Chitinophagaceae; genus Lacibacter. The sequence goes on from JAKFDY010000348.1 coordinate 7,836, forward strand.
TGCAATCATACCAGGGTGCACAGATATTAGAAATACTTGGTTTGAACCAGGAAGTGGTTGATAAATATTTCACTGGTGCAACAAGCCGCATACAAGGTATCGGTTTGGAAGAAATTGCAAGGGAAGCATTAGTGAAACATTACTTTGCTTTCAGCAAAAAAGATGTGCCTGTTGATCGTTTGCCTGTTGGTGGTGTGTATCAATGGAAACGTAAAGGCGAGTTCCATTTGTTCAACCCAACTACTATTCACTTGCTTCAATATGCAACCAAGATGAATGACTATGCAACGTTCAAAAAATATACAAAGCATGTAAATGATCAGAGCGAAAAGGCGGCAACACTCAGAAGTATGTTTGAGTTCAAACGCAATCGTCCTGCAATCAGTATTGATGAAGTTGAATCGGCTGAAGCTATTTACAAGCGTTTTGCAACAGGAGCCATGAGTTTTGGTTCTATCAGTTGGGAAGCACATACAACATTGGCTATTGCCATGAACCGTTTAGGTGGTAAGAGCAATACCGGTGAAGGTGGTGAAGATGAAAGACGTTATGATCGTTTACCAAATGGTGATAGCATGCGTTCTGCAATTAAGCAGGTTGCATCTGCACGTTTTGGTGTAACAAGTTTGTATCTCACTGAAGCTGATGAATTGCAAATTAAAATGGCGCAGGGTGCCAAGCCTGGTGAAGGTGGACAGTTGCCCGGTCATAAAGTTGATGACTGGATCGGTAAAACACGTCACTCAACACCTGGTGTTGGATTGATCTCACCACCTCCGCATCACGATATTTATTCAATTGAAGATCTTGCACAATTAATATTTGATCTGAAGAATGCAAACCGTGCAGCGCGAATCAATGTAAAGTTGGTAAGTAAAGCAGGTGTTGGTACCATTGCTGCCGGGGTTACAAAAGCAAAAGCTGATGTGGTATTGATCAGCGGACATGATGGTGGTACAGGCGCATCACCAATTTCATCGATCAAACATGCTGGTCTTCCCTGGGAACTTGGTTTGGCTGAAGCACATCAAACACTCGTAAAAAATAAATTACGCAGTCGTGTTGTGGTGCAGGCCGATGGTCAAATGAAAACCGGTCGTGATATTGCCATTGCTGCATTACTTGGTGCAGAAGAGTGGGGTGTTGCAACAGCAGCTCTTGTTGTAGAAGGTTGTATCATGATGCGTAAGTGTCATCTCAATACTTGTCCGGTTGGTGTGGCTACGCAAGACCCTGAATTGCGCAAGCGTTTTACAGGTAATGCAGATCATGTGGTGAACTTCTTCCGTTTTATGGTACAGGAGTTAAGAGAGATCATGGCAGAACTTGGTTTCAAAACAGTAAATGAAATGGTGGGGCAGGTTGATTGTTTGCAGATGAGGGAAAATATCAGTCACTGGAAATTCAGCAAGCTTGATCTGTCGCCGATTTTATACAAAGAACCAGCTTCTGAATATACAGGTTTGTATTGCACTGAAGAACAGGATCATGGTTTAGCAGAAGTGCTCGATTGGAAATTACTGGCCGCAGCAAAACCTGCACTGGAGAAAAAAGAAAAAGTAACTGCTTCATTCGAAATAAAAAATACAGATCGTACAGCCGGTACAATCTTATCAAACGAGATCACAAAGAAATACCGTGCTGAAGGTTTGCCTGCTGATACTATTCATTTCAAATTCACCGGTACAGCCGGACAAAGCTTTGGTGCATTCAATACCAAAGGTGTAACACTTGAGCTGGAAGGTGATGCAAATGATTATTTCGGAAAAGGGTTGAGTGGCGCAAGATTAGTTGTGTATCCGCCAAAGCAATCAACATTTACACCTGAAGAAAATATCATCATCGGTAACGTTGCCTTCTATGGTGCAACAGATGGTGAAGCATTCATTCGTGGTAAAGCCGGTGAACGTTTTGCCGTGCGTAACTCAGGGGCAAGTGTGGTGGTAGAAAGTGTTGGTGATCATGGTTGCGAATACATGACAGGCGGACGAGTGGTGATTCTTGGAGATACAGGCCGCAACTTCGCTGCGGGTATGAGTGGTGGTATTGCTTATGTATATGATGTGAAAGGAAAATTTGCAATTAACTGCAATAAAGAAATGGTTGATCTCGATCCCATGAGTGATGAAGATGCAGTTGAGTTAAAGCAAATGATCAGCAAGCATTACGAATACACTGGCAGCACTGTTGCAAAATTTGTGTTAGATGATTTTGAAAATCAACTCCAGCATTTTGTGAAAGTATTCCCTTCTGATTACAAGAAAGTAGTGT
>JAKFDY010000349.1:0-24546 GCA_036675885.1 Lacibacter sp.
AACGGAGCCATATTTCACTGGGCATGATCATGGAAAGGTTGGTACCGGGAGGCATTGGAACTTATATAAATCCTGAAACAGGTTCAACGGTCAATGTTGGCAAATCGCCCTGGATACAGGGTTATGCATTCCAATGGAAGAAAGACCACACGTTTAATTTTTATGCCAACTACTACCCTGCTTATATTGTTGCAGGCGATGTATCATATACCAATGGTGCGCCCAGTTCTGAATTAAAAAGCACACCAACAGGAAATTTCTTTGAGTTAGGCTTTATCCGTTCAATTGATTTCTGGTAAGCACTTCAAATACATGATCCCCATTGTAATAACAGAAGCTGTCCTCCCGGGACAGCTTTCTTTTTCTTTGCATGAACAGCATTGTTGCCGTTTCACTACCTTGCTCACTCATTCAACGATTTGCCCATGTACAGAATTTGCTTGTTTACATTGCTTTTATTCTTTGCTGCATGCGAACCACCCAATAAAGATGTTACAGAAAAGAGCGATAAAGATTCAACTCCTGTTGATACTGTTCCTGTAACTGATACTGTAACCACGCTCTCCCTTATTCCTGAACGGTGGAAAGAAAAAGCAGCAGCAGGTATTGATTTTATTGCTACAGGTAATGAACCATTCTGGAGTATTGAATTGGATGAAGAAAAATTTATACGCTACAGCACGCCTGATGGAGTGGAACTTACTACTCCACCGGTTAAAGCAGTTAATATAGATGCTGACACAAAACTTTACAAAGCAGAAACCGAGATGGGGAAACTTGAATTGCAGATCATGAATAAATTCTGCATCAATGATATGTCGGGTGATAGTTCAGCTTACACGGTGCATCTCAAAATCAAACTAAAGAAAGATAAAAAACCGAGAGTACTTCATGGATGTGGTACTTCATTAAAACAGTGAATCATTTATACTGTTACATAAAATAGAAAGAGGGCGTCTTACGACGCCCTCTTTCACTTGTTGGCAAGTATATTATTTCAAATGATTTGATAAATATTTTGCCATATCAAACATTGAAACCTGAGCTTTACCGCCAAATACAGCTTTCAGTTTTGCATCGGCATTGATCATGCGTTTGTTTTTGCTGTCCTGTAATTTATTGGCTTTAATATAAACCCAGATTTTCTTTACTGCTTCTGTACGTGGTACTGGTTTAGCACCAATTACAGCACCAAGATCAGCACTTGGAGTAAGCGCTTTCATGAACGCTGCATTAGGCTTACGTGCCGATTTTTTCTTTGCTGCTTTTTTCTTTGGAGCAGCTTTCTTAACAGCCTTTTTAGGAGCGGCCTTTTTTGCAGCTTTTTTAGGAGCAGCTTTCTTTGCAGCTTTCTTAGGTGCAGCTTTCTTTGCAGCCTTTTTAGCGGCTTTCTTAGGAGCGGCTTTTTTTGCTTTTTTTGTTGCCATTTGTTTTAAGTTTTAGAATTTTAATGGATAATAGTAATTGTTAACAGAATGAATTTAGGATAAATTCTATTACCCAACAAGGATTATACACACATGATGTACACAATGTGAATAAGACCTGTTTTCATTGGGGAAATCGTCATTTTTAATTCATCATTTTTATGTACCAAATGTTGCTAAAACAGATGCTGATTGTGATATATAATGACCGCCAAACAGCACAGCATGTACCAATACAGGATAAAGCTGTGTAAGCTGTAACCGTTGCTGCCAGCCACTTTCAAGCGGATAGTGATAATGATAAGCCTCATAAAAACTACGATCGAAGCCTCCAAACAAAGCCGTCATACCAATATCCATTTCTCTATGACCACAGTAAACAGCAGGGTCAATTAACACCGGAAGCCCGTTTTCATTGGAGAAATGGTTGCCTCCCCAGAGGTCGCCATGGAGAAAAGCTGGTTTTTCATAGGGAAAATACTGAGAGAGCTTCGTATACAACCGTTCTGCATGTTGTTGTTGCTTACTGCCAAACACACCTGTTTTGATTAATTGCTTTACCAAAGGAGCAATACGATGGTTCGCATAAAAACTGCACCAATCATCAGAGAGTGTATTATGTTGCGGTAAACTGCCAATGTAATTATCAACTGGCCAACCCCATTGTGCTTGTGATTGCAAATGCATTTCAGCAAGCGATTTTCCCAATGAAGAATAATATTCTTTTGCAGGTGCTGCACGTTCTATCCATTCGAGCAAAAGATATTGTTGATCACCCGCTACACCTGTTTCTACAACGTTTGGCACTATGCAATTGCTGTATTTCTTCAGGGCTTCAAGTCCGTCTGCTTCCCGTTGAAACATCAATGGATAAGCAGCAGCATCATTTACTTTGAGAAAAAAAGAAGTGTTTCTATACTGTATTTTGTAAGCCCGGTTAATATCGCCACCTGTTACAGTCCGCAGCTGTGCATCATTTAAACCACATTGCTCCAATACGAGTTTCAATGAAGTATTCATAGAAAAAAACGTTTGATGAGGCGAATCAATAAACTCACAACAACACTCAGTAATAACATTGTTGTAAAAGGAAAATAGAAACGGAAATTTTCCCGTTCAATACGTATATCACCCGGCAGGCGGCCTATCCAGCCCAATTTATCATGAAAGAAATAAACGATCACGCCAATCAACACGATCAGCACACCTGCAATTATGATCCATTTACCTGGTTCTGTTCCGGGCATATCGAAGATTTCATGATAATTCAAACTTACAAAAGGCTGTTTAAAACAAGACCCTCCATTTTAAACGGAGGGTCTTGTAAACCACCACTTCTGACCACCTGTAAAACTATAAATGTTTGTTTTTTCCTTTCGCTTTACCACCGCTATTTCCTTTTACTCCTGCTTTTTTAGATCCACCAGCATTGCCATTATTGTATTTAATGGTTTTCTGCTTTCCACCGGCACCTTTGTACTTGGCATATTTTACTTTGTAAGTAGCATGATGTAAATAAGGCTTTGGCTCATTTACCACTACTTTATAACCATTGTAAAGGTTGTAAGTGCGGTAGCGTGATGGTAATCTTGCAGAATAGATCCATTTACCGTTATTCAGGTAAATGAATTGTTTGCTTGGCACATAGTAGTATGTCTCAATATCGGGCAGATAATAATAATCCACATACTGGTAACCTACCGGCCCCCAGGCTGGCTGCAATCCGAGATTGATGTTTATTTGTGCACCTGCCTTTTGAACAGTTGTTAACCCGCCAATCAACAGCATTAACAGAATCATCTTTTTCATAAAAAACCATTTTGTCGGTTCTATTGGTTCAAAGTCAATGCCAGAAATGATTTCTTGTAGATTTGATAGGCGTAATTTGCTGTCAATGTGGCAAATAAACTGCAATTGGAACAGCAATTGAGCAAGGTGTTTCATTCGAAAACATAGCTAAAAACAAACCAGTATGATACAGGAAAAAGGAACCATTTCCATTAACACGGAGAATATCTTCCCGATTATTAAAAAGTTTTTGTACTCCGACCATGAAATCTTCCTGCGTGAATTAGTGAGTAATGCAGTTGATGCATCGCAAAAAATGAAACGTTTGGCAAGCCTTGGTCATTACAGCAAAGAAACAGGCGAATTGAAAGTAAAAGTGTCTGTTGATGCTGCAGCAAAAACCCTCACCATTTCTGATAATGGTATTGGTATGACGGCTGATGAGATCAAGAAATACATTAACCAGGTGGCTTTCTCAGGCGCTACTGAGTTCATGGAAAAATTCAAAGAAGCAAAAGATGCCAATGAAATTATCGGCCGCTTTGGTTTAGGTTTCTATTCTGCATTTATGGTGGCCGAAAAAGTAGAGATACAAACATTTTCTTACCAGGATGGAGCAGCTCCTGCCCGTTGGGAGTGTGATGGCAGTACTGAATTTGAACTTACAGACGGTAACCGTACTGAACGTGGCACCGATGTTATCCTGTATATCAATAGTGAATCAGAAGAGTTTTTAGAAGAACACCGCATCAGCAGTATTCTTGATAAGTATGCAAAGTTTTTACCTGTGCCTGTGCAATTTGGCACGAAAGAAGAAAGTGTTGAAGATGGAACAGATGAGGAAGGTAAAACAAAATATAAAACAGTTACTGTTGATAACATCATCAACAATACTACCCCTATCTGGACCAAAGCCCCAAGTGATCTGAAAGATGAAGATTATCTTGATTTCTATCGTGAGCTTTATCCGTTCAGTGAAGAACCTTTGTTCTGGATTCACTTGAATGTTGATTATCCGTTTAACCTCACTGGTGTATTGTATTTCCCAAAACTGAAAAATGATTTTGAAGTACAGAAGAACAAGATCAAACTCTTCAGCCGCCAGGTATTTATTACAGATGAAGTAAAGGATATTGTTCCTGAATTTTTATTGTTGCTGCATGGTGTTATTGATTCGCCGGATATCCCGTTGAACGTAAGCCGTTCATTCCTGCAGGCCGATAGCAATGTAAAAAAGATCAACAGCTATATCAGTCGTAAAGTAGCTGATAAATTAAATGAGCTCTTTAAAAAAGACCGCAAGGGTTATGAAGAAAAGTGGAACGACATTGGTTTGTTTGTGAAATACGGGGCTATCTCTGATGAGAAGTTTTATGAAAAAGCAAAAGACTTTTTGTTACTTACCAACACCAACAACGAGCACTATACATTAGATGAATATGCTGCTAAAGTAAAAGATTTCCAGACCGACAAAGAAGGCAAACTTGTTTATCTCTACACAATAGATGCAGAGCACCAACACAGTTTTGTAAAAGCTGCACAGAAAAAGAATTATGATGTGTTGCTGATGAACTCACCAATTGATACACACTTCATTCAGCACCTGGAAATGAAGCTGGAGAAAACAAGTATGAAGCGTGTTGATGCTGATGTGCCCGATAAACTCATTGTAAAAGAAGATGCGCCACAACATCAGTTAACGGAAGAAGAGCGTAATAAAGTGAAAGCAGTTTTTGAAAAAGCCATCAACAATGCACACATGAAAGTGGAACTGGAAAGCTTACCTGCAGAAGCAATGCCTGTTACTATTACTATGGAAGAATGGATGCGCCGCATGAAAGATATGAGCAAACTTGGCGGCGGTGGTATGATGGGTTTTTATGGCAACATGCCCGATACTTACAATGTATCCATTAACGCCAATCACAAACTCATCAACAAATTGTTGAGTGCGGATGAAGCACAGCAAACATCTATTGCTAAACAGGCATTTGATCTGGCATTGCTTGCGCAGGGCTTATTGAAAGGTGCTGATCTTACAGCGTTTGTTGAGAGAAATGTGGAAGTGATTTAAAGAGTCCTGAGCGCAGTCGAAGGGCGGGTTGGAAGAATCGAGCGTACCTGTCCCGCAAACGGCGGGAGTCGAGATTCGACTAAAAAAATCATCTCTTCGCAGAATATAAGAAAGAGGGCCGATGCTTCGCATCGGCCCTCTTTCTGTTTAATGTGTTCCCTAACCATAATGAAACAAAGACTATACTGGTTGATTAATATCAGATCGTACCTACGGCACGAAATAAACGATCTATTGTTTTCTACCGATAGACTGATCCTATGGATCAAAAAACATTTTGCAATAACAAGTAGCAGCATAGTGCCGTAGGCACAAACTATCGGTAGAAGAAAATCAGAAGGTGACAGTGTACCGTAGGTACACGCTATTAATATCTCAATAAAAAAAGTGCCGATGCAAAACATCGGCACTTTCGTTGTTACCCGATGAGCAGTCACCCTTCAGGTGAACAGTCATCGCAAGGCAATCTACTCCTTCCACTTAAACACAATCGTTCCGTTTTTCTTCTTATCACTCTCCACGGTAACGTTATACACTTTACCACCTGCTGTAATGCGCATTAAAGCCGTATTAGGCGGTGTTTTTCCGAGATTCTCTGCAAACATCACCAGGTTATTCTTTCTGCCTTTTAATGCTTTTACATTCAGAACAGTTACCTTATCCGTCAATTGTTTTTTGCTGAGAACAGGATAACTGTTGAAATAAACCGTTACACTATCGCCATCAATTTCACCATTATCAAACAATTCAATTTTGATCTCCGGTTTATCAATCTCAATCGTCTGGATCACATTGTTATCACGCTCCGCTGTTTTCTTTTCTTCTCCCGGCACATAATTTTCCGGCATCTGGATAGCAGTGAACACATTCGGCCCATTCAACAATTTAGCAGCAGCCATCTGCACATCTTTCACCGTAAGCTTGTCTATATACTTCTCATAGTTCACAAAGTAGTCGATGTTATTAGCGGGAAATTTACTTTCAGTAATTGCAGTGAGCCAATCTTCATTTTCTTTCAGATCAATCTTGTGCTGTTCACGCCATTGCTGTTTTACTTTATCCAGATTTTTTTGTGACGGACCTTTTGTTGCAATTTCCTTTATCTCTTTGTTTATTGCTTTGAGCAATGTATCTGCTTTCTCCGGGCCGCAAGGTAACTGAACAGCGAATGTATAACTATCGTACGGCTCGCTTTCCAGTGAACCAAAAATACCGCCCCCATAAATACCACCGATCTTTTCACGCAACTCTTCAATGATGCGGATATTGAGCACTTCAGTAGCAGCCTCAGCTTTTAACTCCAGATCCTGGCTGTAAGGCACTTCACCTGAATGCAGTTGCAGAATAAGACTGCGTTCATCTTTTCCTTTTTTCACCATCAGATTCTTTTTACCTTTTACCGGACGAACTTTGTTATCTACTGCTGCAAATTTCTTAGCCGTTGTTGGCAAACTGCCAATGTATTGTTCAATCAATGGGATGATCTCTTCTTCTTTAAAACTTCCAACAAATACAAACTCCATACTTCCTGCATCGCCGAAACGTTCTTTATAAATTTCAGCAGCACGTTTCAGATCGATCTTCGAGAAGTTTCCAGACTTTGGCAATGCAATCGGCGCCAGTGGATCATTCTTATACAATACACTATAGAACGTATCAATAAACGCAAACTGCGGGTTAGCGCTCATCATTGCATATTGCGATTTATTCCGTTGCACATATGATTTGAACAGTGATGTATCCATGCGTGGACTTGTGAATGTTAACCACGTAAGCTGAAACAACGATTCAAGATCTTTTACCGTAGAATTTCCACGCACGCCTTCACTTGATGAATTGATGTAAGGATTCACCTGCACAGTTTTACCTGCCAACACTTTCCGCAGGTCAACTGGTGAAAACGCACCAACACCCATTGCCTGCACAACCGGCACGGCATATTCAGCATTGTATTTATCAGCAACACTATAATTATTTTTTCCACCAGGGCGAACAGACGACATCAGAATCTGATCAGTTTTAAAATCAGTTGATTTCAAGGTTACTTTAATGCCATTGCTCAACGTTAATTCTGTTGTACCCAACTTCGCATCTTTTTTTGTGGCAGTTACCTTGCCTGCCGTTGGTTTGTTTTCTACCAATGAAGAAGCCACTGCTTTATCTTCATAAGGTTTTACATCAGCTTTTTCTGCCGCAGGAAAGAAAGCAAGTATCTCTTCTTCTGTCGGCAACTTCTCGCCGGCTTTTGGCTCAGGCTGTGTAATGTAGGTGAAACGGTTGTCAACGCCTTTGATGTATTTATTCAGCAATGCATTTACTTCTTCAATGGTAATACCGGGCAACAACTCTTTTACTTTTTCAAATTCGTATTCAATACCCGGTGTTGGATCTTTTTTCAAAAAGTAATTCACATACTCATCAACATAATTCGCACTTTCAGTTTTATCTCGGTTGTTATAAGTGCGTTCGTAATTGCTCAATGTTGTTTTCTTGCTGCGTTCCAATTCTGTTGCAGTAAAACCAAAACGTTTTACACGTTCCACTTCTTCAAGCAAAACCTGTGTTGCTTTCTTTACATCGCCTGTACCAACGCCTGCATATACGGAGAATGCATCATAGCCACGTGCATACGAACCAAAACCGCCCCCACCAAAATTGAATGGCGGATTTTCTTTTTGTGTGAGCTCCTGTAAACGTTGATTGAACATCCGTAAAAACAAACTACGGATGATGCTGTTACGGTAATCAGCAACAGTATTCATGGTTTCATACGCAAACACAGGATAGTTGATGGCAACCTCACTGGAAGATGCTTCTTTATCTGTAAGGATCATTACTTCGTTTGATACATATGGTTTTACCTCGGCATACTTGCGTTCACGTGGGTTAGCAGGATTTTTAATACCTGCAAAATGTTTACGGATGAGTTCTTCTGCTTTTTCAACAGTTATATCACCCACCACAATCACCGCCATCAGATCAGGGCGATACCATTCTTTATAAAACCGACGGATAGCATCATACTTAAAGTTTTTAATGATGCTGTCTTTACCAATCGGTAAACGATCCGCATACAACGATCCTGCAAACAAAGCAGGTAATATTTTCCGGAACATACGTTCTTCCGCACCTTTCCCCAAACGGCTTTCCTCCAGTATCACTGCACGTTCGCCGTCAATATCATCATTGAGATTTGATACATTGTGTGCCCAGTCTTCAATGATCTGGAAACCTTTTTCAAGATTACCGGGTTTGTCAATTGGTATGGGAAGAATGTACACCGTTTCGTCAAAGCTGGTGTATGCATTGAGATCGTTTCCAAAGCCTACACCAATTTCCTGGAGATAGGAAACGATATCATTCTTCTTAAAATTCTTGGTACCATTAAAGGCCATGTGCTCCGTCATGTGAGCAAGGCCTAACTGATCTTCATCCTCATTAATAGCGCCTGCATTTACAACCAAACGCAGTTCCACTCTTTTTTCAGGTTTCTGATTGGGGCGAATAAAATAGGTTAGCCCGTTTTCGAGTTTACCGGTTTTCACTTTTGCATCAAACGGAATCTTATCCGTTAGTTGCTGGGCAAAAGAGCTGACAAAAAGAAATAGAAAAAACGGGAGGAAGAGCAGGTGTGATCCTTTACGTTGCATAGATGAAATTTTTAAGTGCGTAAATATAAAAGATTGAAGCCAACAACTCTGTTAACAAGAGGAAAAGTTGATGGATGGCCGCAAATAAAAAGCTCCCCGATAACCGGAGAGCCTTTGCTTTATAGTGAATGTAAGTTTTAAAGTGCGAGACCAACTCCCAATTGGAAGCCGGTTGTTTTCCATTTTTCCTGGCTGCTGATATCATTGATATTATTCAACCCAATTGCATAGCGTCCATATACTCTCACACGAAGAATGTTCAATTGTGCGCCAAACAGCATTGAAAAATCTCCGCTCTTGAAGGCTTCTTTACCATTGTCAATAAAAGTCTTATCCTTATTCAACAAGATGCCGAACTGAGGACCAGCCTGCAGTGACAATACTTTCGCCGGTTTGTAAGTAAGTAACAGAGGAATGCTCAGATAATTCAACTGAGGATTTTTTACGTTCTCATCAAGATTTTGATAAATGGCTTTGAACCCGGATGCAGTATCTGAATTAATCTGGTTCCATAATATCTCTGGTTGTAACCCAAATTTCTTTCCTAACGGAATTTCAGCAAATGCACCAAGATGATAACCGAGCTTATATTGTTCATCAAAACCCTTACCCTCGATTTTTCCAATATTAGCACCAAGTTTTGGACCGATACGAAATTGTGCAAATGAACTTGCTGATGCGGTAATTGCTACAAGAAGGATAACAAGTGACTTTTTCATCTCTTTATTTTTTATAGTTTTTAATTATCAGATAGTATATCCATAAAAATCATCATCGCTGTTAGTATAAATCAGCCCGATAATTTTTATGGATATTTCATTCTATATGATTTTAGTTGTTCTATTAACGGCGAATTAAGTGCCAATCATTTTTATTGCGCTGTAAAAATATGTTAAGAAGAACCGTGCCAAACTTTTTAAGTACATTTTTAAATTGCGGTAAAGGATTGCCAACCTTAAACATATTTTCCGCTCTTAAAATTTACACTGCAAGGTTGGCAACCCTCAAAAACAATTGCATCAATTTTTTTAAAACATAAACCCTGTCTGCACACTATACAAGGCACTCCATTTATTTTCACCACTTAACAGGTAATAATCAACATATACCTGCGGATTCAAAAAGAATTTTCCAATATACCAGGTGGCATCTAACTGTAAACCTACTGATTGAAATTGAAACGCACTTTTCTGCGAGTAGGTTTCTGAATAGTTACGGCTACGGTCGAGTAAACGCCGCTGACGAATATTACCCTTTGAATCAATCGCTACTTTACCCCGTGAACCAAGTATCATTAATGTTGGCTGAATATTAAAGTAATCTTTCTTTCCAATACCATCAAGCATCAGGTTATATCGTACATAAGGAATAAAAGACAGGTCCCTGATGAGTACATCAGATGTGTCGCTTACATAATAGTATTGAGTTACCAACTGGTTTGTGAGTGGCATGCGTATCTGCTGCGAATCGAGGTATTGCAATGTTTCACGGTAACGGCCACCCGAAAAACCAAGCATCGCTCCGGGTTGAAATTTACCTTTGCCAAACTGCACATAGGCCAGCACATCATTATCGTAAGGTGATGATGCGTTCACAAATTCTTTCTTTCCGAAAAATCTCGTGTAGGATATACCGTAAGAAGCTTTTTCGCCTTTCAGGTAATCATAAGAAAGCGTAACTGCGTGTTGCAGCAATTGTGTTTTACCTGTTTCAACAAGCAGGTAATTATTATACGTAATACCTAAACCGGCTTTATGATAATAACCGATTGTTGGCGTAATACTGAGATTGGTTGCTGATTGTTGTGCATTCAACGCAACGTTGCGCACACTGAACTGTGTGTTACCAACACCAAGCGACAGGAGGAAATAACTACGTGGAGCTTTCAGCGAATCATACAGATCAAGAAATGCGTCGATCTCCCGTTCAAGCGAGTCGATATTGATGGAAGTGGAATCAGTTTTGGTTTCCTGTGCATTTACAGAAATACAACTACAGCAGATCGTCAAAAACAGAATAAGCGGTTTCAGCATAATGGAACAGGGTGGTTGCAAAACATAGACCAACCTGCTGCAATATAGTTTAATGGAGCTAAAAAATCATGAAAGCTCAATCAAAGTAATCTCCGGCAAAATACCCACCCTGCCGGGGTAACCAATGAAACCAAAGCCCCGGTTAACATAGAGTTTCTGCTGTGCTTCTTCATACAAACCGGCCCATTGCTTATACACATATTTCACGGGGCTCCAGCGGAAACCGGGAATTTCCACGCCAAACTGCATACCATGTGTATGGCCTGCCAATGTGAGGGCAATATCTTTAAACTCCGATGTTACTTCCGCATTCCAATGCGAAGGATCGTGGCTCATCAGTATTTTAAACGGAATATCTTTTGCGGCGGCATGTGTTTCGGGCAATTTGCCAAACGAAGGAAAATTGGCTTTGGCACTTGTATTATCAACTCCAAGTATCGCTATTTGTGCACCGTCTTTTTCCAACACCACATGATCGTTGCTGAGTGTTTTCCAACCTAATTGTTTGTGCACATCCACTACTCCTTCTGCATTGGCCAATTGCTTTGCTCTTACTTCTTCTTTGGTTGCACCTGTTGGGAAACCATAATCATGATTACCCAATGTTGCATACACACCATGTTTTGCTTTCAATGCAGAGAATACATCAATATAATCCTTCATCTCATCTGCACTGTAGTTTACAAGATCACCTGTAAACAACACCACATCGGCCTGTTGCTCATTAATCTTTTCAATGCCTTTACGCACTGCTTCTTTATCGGTAAAACTTCCGCTATGAATGTCGCTCACATGAATGATCTTAAAACCCTTGAACGCATCAGGCAAATGCTGAAAACTTAAGGCCAGCTTTTGCAGGTTGTATTTGTACTTATTACCGAACCCGTAAATGAGCGATGTAAATAATCCACCGCCAACGGCCAAGCCTGCCCAGCTCAAAAACATAGAGCGTGTAATACCTGTTCCGGTACCTGCTGTCTTTGGGTTCCAACTGGGGAAAATAAAACTACCTGCCCATTGCACCACACGGCGCACATCATCCACCAAAAAGAAAGAACTGGCTAACAGTTTGGCTAAAAACAAACCGATTACCACGGCAAAGGCATAAGTGCGCAGGAGTTTATGCCAGGTTTCGTAGTCGGTAAATATAATACTCAGCATGAGGGCAAATGAAAGAACGCTGATGCCCCAATATGTTGTAAACACGATCAAACGTGTGCGTGGTGCCCATGTATCTGCCACTGCACGCAGTGCCTGGAACACATAAATGTCAATCAGTAAAAAAATGATCAGGAAGATCCAAGAACCGGCTAAACGTCGCATAAGTTTCAAAATTGAGAAATAAATCAACCACCCCGCTGTTAAAATTCAAACAGTTAGGCAAGGTTCAGTATAACATCGGGGGATAAGTATTGTTCCCGAATATTAGCCTGAACCCTTATTTTTGTCAGGATGGCATTAACTGTGTTTTCCCACACAAGTTTTTGTTTTTCAGTTTGATCAAACCCGTTTCACCGAGATGACGTTTACATATTACGGCCATTCCTGCTTTAGCATAGACGTAAAAGGAAAGAAATTACTTTTCGATCCGTTTATTTCGCCCAACGAATTGGCAGCGAATGTTGATGTAAATGCCATTGAAGCCGATTATATCCTGGTGAGCCATGGTCATGAAGATCATATAGCAGATTGTGTAGCCATTGCAAAACGTACCGGCGCTTTGGTGATCTGCAACTGGGAAATTTATATCTGGCTGCAGAAACAGGGAGTTGAAAACATCCATCCCATGAATACGGGTGGCAAGAAAAAATTTGACTTTGGAACGGTGAAGTGTGTTGCAGCGCAACACTCCTCTTCCCTGCCCGACGGAACTTATGGCGGCAACCCGATGGGATTTGTAGTTAGCTGCGCAAAGAATTTTTATTACAGTGGTGATACGGCTCTAACACTCGATATGCAATTGGTACCTCAAGGTGCTCCTTTAGCATTTTGTATTTTGCCTATTGGTGATAATTTTACGATGGGTTATGAAGATGCCGCAAGAGCAGCACATATGATCAGTTGCCACACGGTATTCGGCGTGCATTATAATACCTTTCCGTACATTGTAATTGACGAAGATAAAGTGAAGGCGCACTTTCAACATAACGGACTTGACTTGAAACTGCCGGGTATTGGTGAAAGCATCAAAATTTGAAATTGAAAACTGAGAGTTGATAATATGGGTCGAATAATTGGAATAGCGAATCAGAAAGGTGGTGTGGGAAAAACCACAACAGCAATTAATCTTGCTGCAAGTTTTGCCGTACTCGAATACAAAACATTATTGGTTGACGCCGATCCGCAGGCAAACAGCACAACCGGTGTTGGGTTTGATCTGCATAATGTTCAGCAAAGCCTGTACGATTGTTTTGTAAACGGTGCCAACGCAAAAGACGTGGTGTTGAAAACAGAAATCCCCAATCTTGATTTAGTTCCATCGCATATTGACCTTGTGGGTGCTGAAATTGAAATGATCAATCAGCCCAACCGTGAATCGGTGATGAAACAATTACTGCAACCGTTGAAAGATGATTATGATTTCATCATCATCGACTGCTCTCCTTCACTTGGTTTAATTACCGTAAATGCATTAACTGCTGCTGATGCAGTGGTTGTTCCTGTACAAACTGAATTCTTTGCATTGGAAGGATTGGGCAAATTACTCAACACCATCAAGATCGTTCAAAGCCGTTTGAATCCTCAATTGGTGATCGAAGGTATTTTGATGACGATGTATGATGGCCGCCTCCGTTTGTGTAACCAGGTGGTAAGCGAAGTACGCCGCCACTTTGAAGGAATTGTTTTTGATTCGATCATTCACCGCAATACCCGTTTGAGCGAAGCGCCAAGCTTTGGCAAACCTGTTATCTTATACGATAGTGAAAGCAAGGGCTCTATCAACTATCTTAATCTCGCCAAAGAAATTCTGCAGCGTAACAACCTCACCAAAATGAAACAGGAAGACAAGATCATTGAGGTTGATGAAGAGGAAGAAGAAGCTGCCAGCTGATAGAAAAAAGCTACTAGCTGTCAGCCACTAGCTGCTAGCCATGTCCTTTGTTCATTAGTAAAATGAAACTCAGTTTTTTCAATGTTAATCGTTTGCTATTTATAAACCTGCTGCCTTTTGCTTGCAGCGAGTAGCTAGGAGCTTGCAGCTTATTCCTATTTTTGCTCCATGGTTACAAAAGAATCTCCCCGCATTATTTTTATGGGTACACCTGAGTTTGCAGTTGCATCATTAGATGCGTTGGTAAAAGCAGGTTACAATGTGGTGGGTGTTATTACGGCACCTGATAAACCGGCTGGTCGTGGTATGAAGATGACAGAAAGTGCAGTAAAGAAATATGCAACAGAACACAACTTGTTTGTATTGCAACCGGAGAAACTGAAGAGCCCCACTTTCCTGAAAGAATTAATTGGGTTGCGTGCCGATCTGCAGATCGTGGTTGCTTTCCGTATGTTACCGGAAGCCGTTTGGCATATGCCGGCAATGGGCACGGTGAATGTACATGGGAGTTTATTGCCTCAATACCGTGGCGCAGCACCTATTAACTGGGCAGTGATCAATGGCGAAAAAGAAACAGGTGTTACCACGTTTAAACTGAAACACGAAATTGATACAGGCGATATTCTGCTGCAGGAATCATTTCCCATTGGTGAAGATGAAACAGCAGGTGAAGTACATGATCGCATGAAAGAAATTGGTGCACAGCTGCTGGAAAAAACAGTGGAAGGTTTGGTGAACGGAACATTGGAGGAGAAACCGCAAAGTGAAATCGAAAGTGGAAAGTGGAAAGTGGAAAGTGGAAATACAGCCCCCGACTCATCACTCATCACTCATCATTCATCGCTCAAGCATGCACCTAAAATTTTCACCGACACCTGCAAAATAGATTTTACTAAAACGGTTGAAGAAGTACATAATCTTATCCGTGGCCTCTCTCCTTTTCCCGGTGCGTTTACAACGTTCAATGGAAAGATGATGAAGATTTACCGCTCGAAGAAAGAGATTGTTACGGGTCAGGCCACTCCAAGCGGTCAGACTATTGGAGAGCCTATCACCGATGGCAAGACCTATTTAAAGTTTGCGTGCAGCAACGGTTATATCCAGGTGCTGGAATTACAACTCGAAGGCAAAAAGAAAATGCTGGTGGAAGATTTTTTGAGGGGATACAGAAGCGGAAGCTAAGAGTTTGAAAAAGGGAAAAGAGGAAAAGAGTTAGTTTCTCCAATTTAAATATTCAGACCAATTAAGACCTTCAGGTAAAGATTGATTGCTGAATTCAATATGAATCACTCTTCGTTTTTTATTGTTTGTTGTCCTGTTTGAAGCATGAAATAATAAAGGGCTCATTAACATCACCCCACCTTTTTTAACCGGGCAAAACACCTCACTGCCTCCACTTTCTTCCGGCGATTCAAAACGAATAATACCTTTTACATGAGAACCCGGAATAACTTTTAATGCGCCGTTCTCATTGTCCGTATCATCTAAGTGAATCCGAATCGTAAAATTATTCTTAAGAATATCGATTGGTGGTTGTACTGCAAATTGATCCTGCTTAACAGTCCATGGGCCATAACCATCAACATCTGATTTCTTATCTACGGAAATAGTTAAGTCTTGATGATATGCAACAAACCAATTGGAATGTTCAGGCTTATCAAAATAAATCGACTTAACAACAAAATAACCCTCACCGAAAACACTTGTAATAAGATTCTTCAACTTCTCTGTAAAAATTAATGACGTCGCTTCGGGTACTTGCTTCAAAAATTGCCTGATCGCAAACAAATCATTACTTTTTCTGAACACAGGACTGTCTGTACTAACTTTTGTTATTTCATTCAACACAGCTTCAATTTCATCTTCAATGAAAACATCTTCTACGACAGTAAAGCCATTTGCAAAATATTGCTCCGTGTGTTCAATCATTTTCATAAAATCTCTATTAAATCAAAACGGGTGAAAGCCTTAATGCTATCACCCGATTCGTATGTCTTTTTTCTTTATACTTCGTACTTTCAACTTCTAACTTCGTACTTGTCTTTATTTTCCCCAAACCAACTCAGCATTAAATTTCTCTGCGCTGATACCAAGCTGCGCCGCTGCAGAATTACTTAAGCGAAACAATAAACCACTGCCGGGACTTGTTTCTTCCACACTGCCCAACACTTTTGCATATACTGCTTTTCCATTGGCGGGATTACGCACCATGATGATGGTTCCCTTTTCAACGTTATCCATCAACACATAATATTTTCCATCGCTCCAGCCGCTTGTGCTTTTAAATACAGAACCGGGACCGTTGTTACGATCTGTACGGCGGCCATTATTCGTTTGACGGTTAAATTCATCTTTAAAAAATCCATTACCACCATAACTCGCTGGTGATACTTCCATCTTTGGTTCTTCTTTCTTTACTTCAGGTTTGGGCTGTTCCTGTTTTGGTTCTTCTTTTTTTACAACCACATCCTGTTTCTTCGGTTCTTCTGTTTTTGGTTCAGGTTTGGGTTGTTGCTTTACCACATTCGGTTCGCTACGCACATTCATCCCTTTCGCTGCAAGCGGCGATAATGTTTTATCAACTTTCAAAAAACCAACGATCACTTTACTACCGGCGCTCACTGTTTCTATGTTGTTCCATGATTTGATGGATGCATTATCTGTTCCAAACAACTGGCTCAGCTTTGTCAACGTTTCACCGGCTTTTGCTATGTGATAAACAGGAACAACGGTTTCATTTTCTTTGCGTGTACCTGTTTGCCAGAAATTCACTTCATTCAAAGGAATACGTATTTGCTGACCAATACTCAATGGTGAAGTCAACTCAAGTCCGTTATAAGGTGCAAATACACGTGGACTGATATTGTAAATACGGCCAATGCTGTAAAAATTTTCTTTGGGACCAATACTGTGCACGAGGTACGGTTTACCCTGGTTATCCAACTGCGCCAGCAACGGAGTGGTTTGTGCAGCAACAACCAGAACAGAAAAAAACAAACTGAAAAACAAAAAGGCTCTCTTCATGGGAACATAGTTTACGTTGCAAAGATGCATAATTCTGCGAAAGAACCATACCAAAGAAAAGCTTAACCCAATTTTTGCATTTAGAAAAAAAAACTTGTCACGGTTAAGCCCTGACAAACTCCGTTTCGTCGGGGCTTAACGTTTCTTTTGCTAACATTGCATCCACATGAGCAATATTAAACCCAAATATTACGTGGTGTGGAAAGGGAAAGAACCCGGCATTTATACCAATTGGAACGATTGTAAGCAGCAAGTGGAAGGATTTACAGGTGCCGCCTACAAATCATTTACTTCAAAGGAAGAAGCTGAGCAGGCTTATAAAGAGCATTTTGCCAAACATATCTACAAAAAAGAAAAAACAGAAAGTACAAAAGACCTTTCTTCTGTTGGCACACCTATTCACGAAAGCATTGTAGTTGATGCTGCATGGAACAGTGTACAGAAAGACATGGAATACCAGGGCATTCTTTACAAAACCAATACACGCATTTTTCACATGGGGCCATTGGCAAACGGCACAAATAACATTGGTGAATTTTTAGCCATTGTTCATGCATTAGGTTATTGCAAGAAACACGAACTGCATAATATGCCCATTTACAGCGACAGCCGCAATGCCATTGGTTGGGTGAAAGCGAAAAAATGCAAAACCAACCTGGAACAATCAGTAAAAACGGAACACATTTTTAATCTGATCCATCGTGCAGAAAACTGGTTGCAGGAAAACAACTACCGTAATAAAATATTGAAATGGGAAACGGAAGCCTGGGGCGAAAACCCTGCTGATTTTGGACGCAAATAGTTTGTGGTTTATAGTTTTTAGTTTGTAGTTTCTGGTTGCGTAACTGCTTGTACCTTGTATCCTGGAATTTGGAATTTGAACTTTGGGTTTTCATTCTTGTGCCTTGTGCCTTCTACCTTATACCTTCTCCCGCTACAGCTGTCTTTTGGCAAGGTTCTTGAAATTATGTATTCATTATTCACCTTTTAAAACACAGCATTATGAGTATGAAGTTAATTTTTGCCTGCGTAGCGGCAGGTGCAGCAATTGGTATGCTGATGGCCCCTGAAAGTGGAACATCCATCCGTAATATGATCAGTGAAAAATTCGATGATCTGAAAGAACGCCTGTACAAAGTAAAAAACAGCAGTTCGGATATTGAAGAACTGAAGGAAGTATTTAAACATGAAATTGCAGGTCTTAAAGAAGATACTAGGAAGCGTGTGCTTGAAATATTGCAGGCAACGAGGCTAACCGGTAATCATATAAAGGAGCAACTGGTCTCTTAAATTGGTATCGGATGCAAATAAAGGGAGTCGGTTACCGACTCCTTTTGTATTTTACTGTGTATTAGTAATCCTCTATCCATTCTTCACAGGTTAAAAAACATTGTATGTGGATATTCCGGGTCAATCGATTATTCAGGAACAGCATCAGGCTTATCAGCATTCTATTGATCATTTGCAAACATGGCATTCGCAACTGGATCAACAATAACCGTTTTCTGAGAAAAGTGTTTGATCCAAAAGGCAAAAATCTTACAACACGTTCAGAACGTTTGCGATTAATGATTGAAGACCTCGGGCCAACTTTTGTAAAGTTTGGACAGATCATTGCCGACCGCCCCGATCTTGTAAGTGAACAATTAAGAAATGAACTGAAGAAACTACAAACATCAGCCAAGCCATTTGATAATGCACATGCATGGCGTATAATGGAAGATGAATTAGGCAATCCTATTCATGAAGTGTTTGAGCATCTCGATCAAATCCCGATTGCATCTGCATCTATTGCACAGGTGTACAGGGGAAAACTGCGTAGTGGCGAAATGGTGGCAGTAAAAGTACAACGGCCACATATCAAACAAAAAATTTCGATTGATCTTGTGTTGATGAAAGTATTGGCGGAGCAGGTAGTGAAATCGTATCCTGAATTAGCCAGCTTTAATGTGATTGAATTTGTGGAAGACTTTGGTACCATCATGAAAAAAGAACTTGATTTTGCCAAAACCAATTTCATCTCTATTGTTTCGCATGAACTGAAAACACCCATTGCATCAATTAAAATGAGTATTCAATTACTGGAGAATAAACAGATCGGCTCCTTAAACGAAGAACAGGAAAGCCTTGTTCGAAGCATTAAAGATGATGCAGGACGTTTACTGAAAATAACTGCTGAACTGTTGAATATGACGCAGGTCGAAACCGGATCCATTCAAATGGCAATACTCCCATCATCGCCCAAAGAAATGGTGGATTATGCAGTAAATGCAAACAAAACAGCAGCGGAAAACAAGAATATAAACTTGAAAATTACAATACCTGAAAACATATCTTCTGTGCTGGCAGATAAAGATAAAACTGCCTGGGTACTGACCAATCTCATTTCAAATGCCATCCGTTACAGTTACGACGATTCAACAGTTGAAATAAATGTATCGCCTGAAGGAAACAAAGTAAAGTTTGCAGTAACAGACACCGGGCAGGGAATAGCGCCGGAGTACATTCATAAAGTATTCGACCGTTATTTCCGTATTCCCGGTTCAAAAAAAGAAGGTACAGGCTTGGGGTTAAGCATCAGCAAAGAATTTATTGAAGCACAGGATGGAAGTATTACAGTAAAAAGTGAATTTGGTGCAGGCAGCACGTTTTCTTTTGTATTGAATAAAGTATAACATGAAAATGCATTCCTTTCACACACACATTATTTGCTCACTGAAGCTGGTGCAGGATATCTTTTTTCGGCAATATGAATTGATACATGTACGTTGAAAAGCATTTTAAGGGCAAACTACCCATCGCCCTTCCTTAGGGCTGGACCCAGCCAACCGAGAATGAGAGAGTTCTTAAGTAACCCGGTGACAAATGACAGAAAAAATGGCGTTTTGTCTGACATTTTACTAGTCATAAAAAGACAATTTTTATTTTTTTCAGGCATTGAGATTTCAATGGCATATGGGTTGATGGCTGTTATTTGAAATTTATTTTACAACCATTAAAAAGGAGGTACGTATGACACTCGTAAAAAGAAATGGGAATTTATTAAATCCATTTCCCATGCTTTTTGATGATTTCTTTAACCGGGATTTGTTTAATTGGAACACTTCCAATTTTTCAAACACGGATACTACAATTCCGGCAGTAAACATTAAAGAAACGCCGGAAAACTATGAAGTTGAAGTTGCTGCACCCGGAATGGCTAAAACAGATTTCAAAGTTGAACTGGATGGAAATTCACTGACCATCAGTTCTCAAAAAAGTAATCAAACCGAGGAAAGAGAAGATGAAAAATATTTCCGTCGGGAATTCAGTTATCAATCTTTTCAACGGACGTTTACTTTACAGAAAGATGTAGTGGATATCGATAAGATTGAAGCGAAATATGAAAATGGATTGCTGCATCTTTTGATCCCCAAAAAAGAGGAAGCAAAACAGAAACCACCAAGATTGATTCAAATCTCGTAATTGTTTGCTTCTCATTTATTAAAATGAAGGCTGCCTCAAAAACACGAGGCAGCCATTTTTTTTATAAAAACAACTATAGCAAGATTTATTGCAATTGCGCTACCACAATTCAGAAAGCGCATACTGCAATTTGTGAAAGCCAGGCAGGTGGAAATCTTGAAAATGATTAGGGTTGTGTATATTTATGTGTTGCCTGCAAGACCGTAAACAACAATCTTAAAATTTTATGAACAGACTAATTTCTACTTTATTATTTTCCCTGTTGCTATCAACTTATACAAAAGCACAGACGAATGATTCAATCATTGGGAAATGGAAATTTCAAGAACTTTATAATACGAATGGAATGGACTCAACAGGAGTTAATATGCTTAAGAAAATGTTTAGTGAAATGACAATTTACCTAAAAGGAAACAATCACTATAAGTCTGAGTTAATGACAAGGGATGAAGGAACATATGAATATGAAAAGACTTCAAAAAAATTGACACTAATTTCAAACAAAGGAACGAAAAGTGAATTAGAACTGAGTGTCTTGACCAATGAAACCTTACTACTTAGCTTTGGTAAAGGGAAATCAATTATTTTAAGAAAAACTACAGCAAGTCAAGACGACGAAAAGGAAACTGGACCCCTAAAATTAGAACTCGTAAGCATAACAACAACCCAGCTTTGTAAAAAATGGTTTTTGAATAAACGCTACTTGCCTAACAGAACAGAAGAACAACTAAAAACTGTAACTGAATTATTTAAAGGGACATATTTTGATTTCAAAAGTGATAACACATATACTGTAAAAATTGGGCAAATTACTGAAACAGGGAAATGGAATTTGAGTAACGAAAACAGAACTTTAAATTTGACGGCAAACGGTGAAACGAAAATATGGAATATAAAGAAAGTTAGTGAGAATGAAATCCAAATGATTAGAGGTAACACCGAAGAATTTTGGACTTTTTCAACCAAAGAATAACAATAGCCCAGCAGGCAACATTGGGTTTTATGCAAGTTCCTTCGCCGAGTCTCTACCTTTCCTAGGCGATGTGTCAGATGGATTTTGTGAGCAGATATTGTGGCACTCGCCGTAATCAGTGAACTACAGCTGAATCTATCTACTCGTTTTCATAATGCGGTCGGCTACGCCAGACATCGCCTGTGAACGTTCGGGTTGAGATGTCGTTTTAAAAAACAATCATCATCCGTTGTAACTTCATTCAACAGTTACATCTAAACCAATTACCAAAGATGAGCATTGAAATATTCAGATCACATATAGAAAAGTTTATCGAACTAAACGAAGAGGAGTTCACCGGTATTTCAGCATTTTTCCAGGTTGTAAATTTTAAAAGGAAAGAGAACCTGCTTGTTGAGGGACAAATCTGCAAATCGCATTATTTTGTTTTGAAAGGTTGCCTGCGAAAATTTTTTATCAATGAAAAAGGCGTTGAACAAACTACTGAGTTTGCGATCGAGAACTGGTGGATGACAGATAATATGGCCTACGAAAAAAAACTGCCAACCGAATTTTACATACAGGCAGTAGAACATTCAGAAGTTCTGCTGATCGATAGTTCTTCACAGGAAAAAATGTTAGCAGAGTTTCCAAAAATGGAACGCTATTTCCGCTTTATCTATCAACGGGCATATGCAGCATCGCAAATGAGATTTAAATATCTGCATGAATTTTCAAAAGAAGATTCCTACCTGCATTTTTGCAAAGAACAACCCCAGTTTGTGCAAAGGATACCGCAGTACCTGGTTGCGTCCTTCCTGGGCTTTACGCCTGAATACTTAAGTGAGCTCAGGAATAAATACCGTTCTTAAACCAGCTTAAGTTTTATCCGTTTTCTGTCTTGCAACTTTGTGCTCTAAATTAAAACACAGACAAATGGAAAAAAGGGTAAACATTCACGAAGCAGAACCACAGGCATACAAAGCCATGTATGCACTGGAGGGTTATTTAGCGACAAGTCAACTGTCGAAAACACACCGGGAATTAATAAAGATCAGGGCTTCGCAGATCAATGGATGTGCATACTGTATTGATATGCACACCAAAGATGCACTGAAAAACGGAGAAAACATTCAACGTATTTTTTTATTGAGTGCATGGCGTGAAACAAGTTTGTTCACAGAAGAAGAAAAAACTGTGTTAGCCATTACAGAAGAAGTTACGTTGATCCACAACCAGGGCTTATCTGATAAAACCTATCAAAAAGCAGCAGCAGTTCTGGATAAAAACTACATTGCTCAAACGATCATGGCAGTGGCAACCATCAATGCATGGAACAGAATTGCCATCAGCACACAAATGGAGCCGGGAAAATAAGTAGTCGTTATGATTCCGGTTGCACAAGGAAATTCAATTGTACAATGCATGAATGAGAAGGAGCCAACAATCTGTTGACCTCTTCTCATTTATAAATCAAGTCAGTTCGATTCTTATTTACTTGTAACCGAATTTTTATTCGCATGTACAATGCCTGCCAGCAAGCGGCCCTGTGGTGCTTCTTTTGAACTGTAATAAAGATAGATGGTGCCGTTACCCAGTTTTTCCTGCGAATCAAGGATCTCTTTTACCGCAACGGTAATGGCAAAGTTTTTTCCTTCGCTGTTATCAAACTCCCAACGCTTTACTGTTTTTTGCTCTGAATTTTTCAGCTCCAGTGTGCGGCTTTTGCCCACCATGCCGCAATGATAATATTTCACCTTTAATTCGCTTTTACTGTGAGCTGCCGTGAGCTGGATATTCTTCAGCTGTTTCATCTCCTGGTTAAACTGCCGCAGCACCAGTTTGTTATCAATATAAATTTCGAATCCCTCTCCGCCCATAGGTGCAACGAAAGAGTAAATAAAAGAACTGGCCGCAACCAGGAATACCATTACTAAAAACTGTTTCGCTTTCATGACTTAAGTTTTAAAAAAATGATGTAGTTAAATAAACAGTGTAAAGTTGAGGAAGCTTTCAGCCACCTGCCAATTAGTTTGACCAATGGGCTGTGTTGCTTGATGTAATGCGAAATCTGACTTATTTGGGTGAGTTACTACGATAGAGTAGCTTTATTTAAATTCAACATTCATGAATTGGTACAACGTAAATAATATCGACACAATCGATTCACCTGCATTGCTGCTGTACAAAGAACGTATCAAACAAAACATTCATCATGCAGTGGAGATGATCAGGGATATAAATCTTCTTCGTCCGCATGTAAAAACAAATAAAACGGCTGAAGTATGTGCAATGATGATGGATGCAGGTATTACAAAATTCAAATGCGCCACCATTGCCGAAGCAGAGATGCTGGCTATGCTTAAAGCAAAAGATGTACTGCTGGCCTATCAGCCTGTTGGACCAAAAACAAAACGGTTATTATCATTGGTGCAGCAATATCCTCAAACAACATTTGGTTGTGTTACAGACAATGCGGAAACAGCAAAGGTATTATCAGAATTATTTTCTGCTGCTAACGAAACCATCAATGTATTCATCGATCTTAACACAGGCATGAACAGAAGCGGCATCAAAACTTCAAACGCATTTGCATTGGCTGAACAATTGATTTCATTACCCGGCATTCAGTTCAAAGGATTGCATGCATACGACGGGCATTTGAGAGATACTGATCTTCAGCAACGTCAACAAAAAAGTGATACTGAATTTGATGAAGTACTTGCGTTGGCAACACAAGTTGAAAAGCTTACCAACAAACCAATAACGATTGTTGCAGGCGGCTCCCCTACTTTCCCTACACATATCAACCGACATATTGAATGCAGCCCCGGCACATTTGTATATTGGGATTGGGGTTACAAACACCAGGTACCTGATGAACCGTTTGATTATGCAGCACTCGTTCTTACAAGAATAATTTCGATTGTTGATGAGCAAACGATCACAACTGATCTTGGACATAAATCGGTTGCTGCTGAAAATCCCTTGCCACGTGTTCATTTTTTAAATGCACCCGATGCTCAACCCTTTTCACAAAGTGAAGAACATTTAGTGTTGAAAGTAGCAGATAGCAACGCA
>JAKFDY010000350.1:0-1848 GCA_036675885.1 Lacibacter sp.
TTACCACATCAAGTGTTCCATTAGTATTGGCACTTGGGTCAACAGCATTATACCGAAATAACAGGCCGCTGAGTATAATCACTTCTGCCTGCCGGGCAACATCAAATAAACTGTCGTGTATCGATGGATGCCGCATGCTGATAGTATTATTAAAGCGGCTGGTAAAAAGCGTGAGATAAAGATTGGAGAATATACCATTTTCCACCAAGGTGCTATCGTGTAAAACAGAACCGTTATAGGTCTTGGGGTCAGCAAAGTTAACGCCGTAATCAACAAGCAATCCTGTTGTTACTCTGTTGTATTCTAAAATGCCGAATACGTTGTTTACATGATTGCGGTAATTGTCGTTGATCTCTGCATAAGACGGTGGCGTAAAAATTTGTGCATGTACAAAAAGTACAGAAAGCAGTAATGCTGCTACAAGCAGTTGTTTTTTCATATTTGTAGTTTTGGTGAATTGAGATTAGTAACGAACGTCAAAGCGACCTTCTATAACAGATATTTTTGTTTGATCATAAACATTTGTAGCTGTAAACCAGAATCGACCAGATAAAATTCTTTGATTGGTATCGTGTTTGGTTATTGTTAACTCACCAGTATCATTTACAGTCATTCGGTATGAGATAATATCGGATAAAAGCCTTGCAGATGCGAAGCCCTTTATGCTTTTTAAACTGTAAGTATTTCCAGCGGAAACGAATAAACTGTCGGTTTCAATTCCAATTGTTACTCTGGGCTCATCTATTCTATTAGCTCCATTTAGATTTAGAAACCAGCCACCACCTGGTCCACTTCCTAAAAAAATATATTGTGCAGTAATTCCGGGGCCATCTATAGAACCCTTGGGCACAAACACCTTACCATTAACCTTACAACCAAAAGTCATAGCTCCGGTTGTTGTTTCGGGGGGTAATTGAGGTTCGTTGTTTTGTTTTTTGCAGCGGGAACTGAGAAGTGTACACGAAAGAAATAAAAGAATAAGTGGTAAGTGTGATTTCATAAATCGGTTTTCAAGTAGCAACAAGTTAATCATTTTTTTGAAACACCACAACGGATGCAAGCATCAAGCTTTTACGAATTGGAGACATATAGGTTAAAACTGTAATCAACAAGCAATCCTGTTGTTACTCTGTTGTATTCCAAAATGCCAAATACATTGTTTACATGATTGCGGTAATTGTCGTTGATCTCTGCATAAGACGGTGGCGTAAAAGTTTGTGCATGTACTAAAAGTACAGAAAGCACTATCATCAGGTTACGCTTCTTCACCTCAATTACGTGTCAAAAAGCCATCTATATAGCTACTTTCCCCTGCTTCTTAAATCCTATAGCAATGCCCTGAACCACCCTTCTTGCCTTTGTTGGTATGCAAATGAAAGAAGTACGCCTCGGTTGGGTGTTATGATGAGGCTGACCGAGAATGCAACGCCTCTCGGGTAGAGGTGATGGAGAGAAAATGTCGTTTACGCAATTCTCAAGCCATTCAAAAATATTCTCGGTCAGCCTCTTATCACCAACCGAATAAAATTGAGGAAGGTATTCCGCTTTTATCATACAACAACAAACTATAAAAAATACTATAAAATTCTATCAACTCTATATCCCTGATCTCGTTGTTGGTGATACTTCGACAAAGCTCAGTATCGCAACAACGGCTACAGTGCTTTTATTCAGCAGCTATACCAGCAGCGACTAAAGAACTATTTGAGTAAGCTTTGAATTTGAAGCCATAGATTCTATATGCACAAGCTATGAAACGAGCGTGGCAAGGGACTATGATGGTTGCACCAATGCTGGCAACAAAATTGTTTTTCTTTTTTGGTCTGACCTTCGGTACTGACCAAAAAA
>JAKFDY010000351.1:0-5237 GCA_036675885.1 Lacibacter sp.
TGTGCGAAAGGCCGATATTCAGGGATTGACCACCGCCCATAGACAACCCTGCGAGTGCACGATGTTTACGATCGGTGTAAACCGAATAGTGAGATTCGATGTAAGGGATGATATCATTGAGCAAATCGTTTTCGAAAGACTTGGCATAACCTTTAAATCCGCCTTTTCGTTCTTCCTGTTCATCAGGTTTGGGATTGGATACTGTTACATTGGTATTGCAATTAGGAAAAACCATAATTACAGGTTCAATTTTACCATCGGCTATCAGGTTATCAATAACATGATCTGCACGCACCCAGTATGGCCATTGACCGGCACCGGAATTAAGACCATGCAATAAATAAATCACCGGGTACTTTCGGTTGGGCGAATAACCGGGAGGTGTATAAACGAGCATCTCCCGACGTGTGGAAAGTGTTTTGGAGTCATACTGAACAGTAGCAATAGTACCGTGAGCACTATTTTCACGTTTGTCCCTGAATCCGGCAGGTGGATTGTCAAAGGCGGGCTTATCATCAGGTCCCAGCTTAATTGGTCCGCCAAAGCCACCCCTGCGGACACGAGATGTATCGTCACGGGCTTCGACCACCACTGATGGCTTTTCCTGTGCCCAAGCACCCGGGCCAACCAGAAAAGAAAAGCTTAAAATACCAATTTGCGCAACGCCATACATTTGTTTAAACATTCTATACCTCCTTTAATTACCTTATTCTTTAATTTTTAAGTGTATTACCCCGATTCCATATTGAACCCCCACCAAGCAATTTGTTTTTCATCAACAATTCTATTTTTTTAAAAACTCTCTGTCTGATAGCCAATCATAAAAACGGTCAATCCATCCCACTACTCTTCCTGATTACTTGGTCTTAGGAAGAAATTATTCCTGAACAAACGTTGTTACACTTCTAGGCTCCAGAGTATACGTAAAACTATTTCCCGACAAACTGATTGAAGAAGCCGCCTGTAAATTTTTTGTTCCAGATGTAATATATGGAATAACAGACGCTACTGTTCCGTTTTGGAAAGTGAACTTCTGCGTTATAGAACCAGTACCTGAGTTAACTGCAACAATTACTGCCTTTGTTCCATTGGTGTAAGCGCTGATGTTAGTTCCTCCTGTCACATCTACTCTGTTATAACCCGGCCTAACAAACTTTGCAAACTGGCCCATCACATAACCTCGTTTGTTGATATCGGTATCTGTAATCAGATTGCAGTCCCGGTTTTTTACCCACCACCACACATAAGCGTTACCATAATTAATGGTCATGAATTTATGAATATCAACTGCAGTTTCAATAGCTGCATTCAAACTTTGATCATTGCTGTAGAATTCCGTCATCCAGACATCTTTTCCTTTATTGAAAGCATTTGTCCATAATGCATACTGGTTTGACCCATACCAATGGTAGGCACAGATGTCTGTATTGGCAGCGCCTGACGGATCGTTAAGAATAGGGTCGGCAAAAGAAGGAAGATAATTGAATGTTTCAGGCATCATTACTCTCGTATTTATCGCACCTGCATTGTTTACCATGAAGTTGAACATTTGTGCAGAAGTCCACGAACAGGATTCATAAGTAACATCGATATTGGGTTCATTTTGCACAGATACCGCATACAAGGGAACTCCATTGTTGTTCATTGTATTTGCAAAGCTGTTTAGCCAGTTGGCATAATCGCCATAATACTGTGGTAACAATGAACCACCAACGGTATTGTTGTTATCTTTCATGTAAGCAGGAGGCGTCCATGGAGATCCAAATACAATAGCGCCACGTGCCATCGCTTTTTGTGCATTGGATATTTCATCGGACCAATTATTGTCAGGATCAATACGAACCCGTAATATGCTAAGTCCAAGTGTTGTAAATAATTTATCACAGTCAGCGTTGGTTAATTGACCATGCCAGGCGCTGGAGCCTCCAAAGCCTCTGATCACTTGTTTAAGATTAGTGAGATTGATTGTGCAAGTGCTGTTGTTGCCCTTACGGGAGGCAGTCATTACATCGGGATTTTCTGTCTTATTCTCAGTGTCCGCTACTTCAGCCTTTTTACAACCTGCAAGCAGCGAAAGAAATACGGCAGCAATGCTTAGTAATTTTTTCATTGATTGGAATTATTAAAATTTAAAAAATGTTGTAATTCTATGTCAAATTAGGTTCTGGTTCCCGCCATTTTTGGTTGTGTAGAAACCGGGCAATGCAGTACTAGATCATTTACAGTTTGATAATATTTAAAAAGAAAACATCGTTCTCACGAATCTCCAGTTCTTTAAAAATAGCTACTCCATCTTTTAAGAAAGTTTTCATCCTGAAAATTTAAATACATAGTCAACTAACATATCTAAGAGGCTCTTGTAAACGGTTCTCAACCACCTTGCCCCCAACTGGCCGGGGCATCTTTTATCAAAATATTTTTATTTCGCCCCTGCTAAAAGAGCGTCAATTGTACGCTGATCTTTTACTGCGTTATTCCTTCTGTCTAAAGCACCACCTGTATCCCACCAGAATGGTTTTATTCCACGTGCCAATGCTTCTTTGGTAGTAAAGGTTATCCAATAGTCCACCGAAGCGTTATGCAGGGCCAACTCTTTGGGAATATTAGCGGAACCATCCCGCCTGTAAGCGCCATACTCACCCATAATAACCGGGATTCCTTTATCAACAAATTTCGTTTTCATTTTGTTGTAGTCAGCTATATGAGCGTCTTCTTCTCCATATGTAGCATTACGTTCAGGCTCAATGGTTGAATGATATCCATTGCCCCAGTAATACGCCATTTTACCCCAGCTCACGTCTTCGTTCAGGAAACAAAACTGTGATGGCATATAGTTATGCACTTCCACCATCAGGCGGTTGGCTGTTGGGTCTTTAGGCAGCGTGTTCATCAGGTCTGATGTCAATGTCGCATTGGTACTTGGTCCCTGAAGAATAAGAACACGGTGGCTGTTTCTTCCACCTGTAGCACGAACAGCATTAACGAACATCTGGTGATATGATGCTAAGACTTCCATCTCCTCAACATTATCAGCAGCCGGTTCGTTAGCGCTGGCAAACATAAGATGCTCATCAAAGTCACGCATGGCGGTAGCAATTTGCTCCCATAATGCTTTTTGTTTAGCAGTAACAGAATCCTGCTTTGCTTTAGTGATGTTATTTTCCAGCCAGCCGCCATCCCAATGGATATTGAGCATAACGTACAAACCGTTATTGACACAGTAACCAACTACATTTTTCACTCTGTTCATCCAATTCTGATCTATGTGTGCAGTGGCTTTGTTGTCAACATGAAGATCCCATGCACAGGGCAGGCGAATAGCAGTAAAACCTAATTGTTTTACAGATTGTACATACGACTCTGTAATTTGAGGATTGCCCCAGCTAGTTTCTCCGCCGGTAGCTTCCAATGTATTGCCAATATTCCATCCCAACTTGAATTTAGCAGCCAGTTGCACAGCTGTGCTCATTTCTATTGAATCAGCTGCTTTGGGAGAGGTGTTGTAAGTTGGATATATCGTGGCAGTTTGTGAAACTGTAACTCTTCTTGCCTGTCCGTTTGATGCGTTTACTGTCAATACTGTAGAACGTGAAGCACCGGTTTCATTAGAAACTGCAGTTAACCGGATAGTACTGCTTCCGCTACTGCCTGATGTTTTGCTTAATTGCAACCACGACGAAGCAGGATTACCGATAGTCCATTGTGCGTTCCCGTTAATTGTAATATCTGCAGTTCCACCTTCTGAAGGAAAATTAACCTCCGATGGAGATGCAGAGAGTTCCGGAGCTACTGCATCATTCTTTTTTTTACAGCCTGTGACTAAAAGTACTGCAATGACAAAACCTAACATTGTAAAACTCCTGGTGATGTTCACTTTTTTTGTATTCATTAGTTTAAGAATTTTTGTTTCGTTTAATAGACCTGAAAGGGTGGTACAATTGACATTGACCATCTCCCCTGTCGTCCTTTGTTTGCGTAAGAGACTAAAGCCTGTGAAAACATTCCTGAGGTGAGAACAAAAAGAGGAGGCTGTCAGAACGACATTACGAACAGAAAAAACCGGGACGGATAACAGCAGCAATTGTATTCTCATAAACAATAACCTTTCTCTTGAAAACAGTGCAGTAAAACTATACACTTGCAACCTGAACGATGGGTATCAAATGGATATTATTGGGGTATGAAATGTTCAGTAATGTTGATTTTGACCAGGTCTTATCAAAAGGGCACCTTTTTGTGAACAATATTGACTCCTAAAGATTGCGTTGCACAATCCTTTTTTGTTCCCAAAGATGATTAGGTCAGGGCGTTGGTATGTAAACACAAGTTCTATGAAATTCTGACAGGTCATTCCACGAGTACACTCTTATCGAAAACCAGTAAAAAGGGAATACGGCGAAGGCAATACTTTAAAATCTTCTTTGAAGTATTTCGTGAAGTTCTTCGGATTATTTAATCCTGCTTCGTAAGCAATTTCAGCAATGGTCATCCTTTTTTCTAAAAGCTGCTCAGCTCTCTTTATTCTTATTCTGCTCTTTTAAACGATGACCGGGAACGGTAAGCAAAGAATAATGCACAACTCCGTTGTGCATTATTCTAAAATAACTTATTGCTGCAGACACTTCAAAAAGATGAACTATCGCTCAGAAGTTTATCATAATCATTTTTCTCTTTACTGTGCAACAAACGTATATGTCTTGCCTGCTTGTGTTAGGAAGTCGTAAAGAAATGTTGGCTTTAATTCTGGCGATGTGACTGTTGCTTTTTCTGAAACAATTGGCGCTGGTATTTCTTCAACCTGGTAAAAGAGGTTCACATTTTTCCCGGTTGCTTGTTTTAATAAAGCACCAGTACTTGCTTTCATTTCATTAGGAGCACGGAAACGAAGATTACCTCCTAAAGTGGTTTTAATAACCAGTTTTACAAGCTTTCCATTTTTCCATTGCAGGCTTACGATTTCGAAACCACCTCTTGCACGAAGTCCGCTAACAGTTCCTGTTTGCCAAACATCAGGAAGCGCCGGAAGTAAATGAATGGCTTCATCAGCACTTTGCATCAGCATTTCTGTAATACCTGAAGTGCAACCGAAATTACCATCAATCTGAAAAGGAGGATGAGCATCGAAAAGATTATTGTAAGTACCTCCGCCTCCCGGATTGGTGCCTACGGGTGTCAATTGATTTTGAATCAGCTTATAAGCATGATTGCCATCCAGCATTCTTGCCCACCAGTTCACT
>JAKFDY010000352.1:0-8899 GCA_036675885.1 Lacibacter sp.
CTTAATTAAAAGAGTTGGTGCAGATGTAATTAAACCACGTATCTATGTTTTAAAAGCTTATAGTCATAAATCATTGGCCGAAAAAGCTGCAAAAGAAAAAGATTCGGTTATGGCAGTTGCGGAATATGCTAATGCAAAAAAGAATATTGATGTATACCTGACCAAATCAAAACCGGAAGATATTGTTGCAAAAGATTATGAATTGCTTGGCGATATCATGGCTGGCACACCCGGCAGCCAATCTCAGGCATATGCTTTTTATGAAAAAGCGATGAATTCAGACACAGTGCAGGAAAACAAAGCTTCGTATCTTGACAAGGCAGTTATTTTGGCAACAAGACAGAAAGACACGGTTGCTATTGCAAATTGGAAGTTGAAGCAATTAGCAACCAAAAAGAATCCTAATAACGTTGATATTTATAATACAGGTCGGGCATTCATGAACGCCGGTGCGGTTGAATTTAAACATTATTATACGGCGGATAGCTTATTTAAGCTATATACAGAGAAATATCCTGAGCAATATTTTGGCTACTATTGGAGAGCACGGGCAAACTGGAGTATTGATACAAGTATGACAAATGCTTTAGCAAACCCACATTTTGAAAAATTCCTTCAATTGGCTTTGCCTACTTTGGCAACTCCGGATTCTGTTAACTCAAAGACTTCGATCAAATTGGCCTACAAATATTTCATCGGTTACAACATCTTTGTAAAGAAAGATTATAAAGTTGCCATCGAGTTTTGCGATAAGATCCTTGCAATTGATCCAACTGATAAAGAAGCTGCTGAATATAAGCGTCAGCTCACAGGCGGTAAAGCACAGGCAACCGGTAACAACAGTAAAGCAACGAGTGGGGTAAACAGTAATTCTGTTACAGGAGGAAGTAAACGAAAGGCTGTCTTTTACAGTTAACTGAACACGATTTCATTTTATTTACAGATCCCTCCGCAACAGCGGGGGGATTTTTTTTTATTACAGGGAATTTCCAATACCCTGCCTTATTTTTGCGGCATTCAAAACCTGCATTTACATGAAATGGTTTTTCTTTTTACAGTCCAGTCCCGCAGCACCCGTTGTTCAATCGGTGAATGATTCAGGTAATTATTTCCCCATCGGTATCCAGATATTGTTCGCAGTTGGTTTTGTGGCTGTTATGATGGGTCTCACACATTTGTTAGGGCCGAAGCGCCCAACCGCTCAAAAGCTTGAAAACTTTGAAAGTGGTATCGAAATTCATGGAAATGCCCGTCAGCCAATGGCAGTGAAATACTTCCTGGTGGCTATTTTGTTTGTGTTGTTTGATGTGGAGGTAATCTTTTTCTATCCTTATGCCGTTAATTTCCGGGAATTGGGATGGAGCGGATTCATGGCTGTATTGATGTTTGTAGGATTTTTCCTGTGTGGATTCTATTATATCATTAAGAAAGGTGCGCTTAACTGGGAAGATTAAGAATTTGAAAATTAACCAATTTGGGAATTTGAAAATGGGCCTAATTCTGGATACATGTGTTGATTGCGGCTTTAATTTTCAAATTTTCAAATTCTCAAATTAATTAGATTATGTCACGTCCGGTACAATTTAATATCACTCCTAAACCTACTGACCACAAAGGTCATATCAGCATGGTTGGTATGCCCGAAGGTCATATGGGTGAAGGATTTTTTGCCACCAAACTCAGCGAAGTAGTGGGGCTGGCCCGTAAGAATTCTATCTGGCCTTTGCCTTTTGCAACATCCTGCTGCGGTATCGAGTTTATGGCAACAGCTGCAGCTCACTACGATCTTGGTCGTTTTGGATCTGAGCGTATGGCTTTTACGCCACGCCAGTGCGATCTGATGATGGTAATGGGAACGATCTCTAAAAAAATGGGTCCTGTTGTCAAACAGGTTTACCTGCAAATGGCCGAACCCCGTTGGGTGATGGCTGTTGGTGCATGTGCCAGCAGCGGAGGAATCTTCGATACATACAGTGTGTTACAGGGAATTGACCAGGTGGTGCCTGTAGATGTGTATGTGCCCGGTTGCCCTCCAAGACCTGAAGCTATTCTTGACGGGTTGATGCGGATACAGGATTTAGTGGGGCAGGAAAGTCTTCGCCGCCGCAACAGTGAGCATTATCAAAAATTATTGGACAGTTACGGAATACAATAAAACAATTAATCAATTTGATAATTTGAAAATGTGCTAATAACTGAGGCGATAGAATTTTCAAATTTTCAAATTCTCAAATTTTCAAATTGAGATGTCATTGACCAACGAACAGATTCAAAACAGGCTGATAGAGAAATTTGGAGAGCAGGTGTATGCTTTTTCAGAGCCGTATGGCATGCTCACATTTGAAGCGCCAAAAGATCTTAATTTAAAAGTACTCCAGTTTTTATTTGATGACGAAACACTGCGTTTTCGTTTCTTAACCGATCTGCAAGCTGTACATTATCCAACTGATAAAGGTCGTGAGCTGGCAGTGGTGTATCACTTACACAACCTGGTTGATAATGTGCGTATCCGTTTCAAAGTATTTACTGATATCAATACTCCTGATGTATTTACTGCCACACAGTTATATGCAACAGCAAACTGGATGGAGCGTGAAACCTATGATTTCTTCGGTGTTAATTTCGTTGGGCATCCAAATCTAAAACGCATTTTGAATGTAGATGAGATGGATTATTTCCCGATGCGAAAAGAATTTCCATTGGAAGACCAGACACGTATTGATAAAGATGATGAGATGTTTGGCAGAGGAGGAAGTATTAATTAATGAATAATGAGTAATGAATAATGAGTGAGGTTCAAAACATATTATTACCGGAAGGATCCATTGAGAAGAAAACGATTACTCTCAATGTGGGTCCAACGCATCCGGCAACGCATGGTGTGTTTCAA
Source organism: Lacibacter sp. (assembly GCA_036675885.1). Classification (GTDB taxonomy): domain Bacteria; phylum Bacteroidota; class Bacteroidia; order Chitinophagales; family Chitinophagaceae; genus Lacibacter. Next base: position 2,891 of record JAKFDY010000352.1, read on the forward strand.
AACATCATGGAGATGGATGGTGAGCGGGTGATGTCTTCTGAATCAACAGTAGGATATATTCACCGTGCATTTGAAAAACTGGCTGAGCGTCGTCCGCTTTACCAGATTACACCACTTACTGATCGTTTGAATTATTGCAGCAGCCCTATCAATAACATTGGCTGGCATCTTACCTGCGAAAAATTATTAGGCGTTCAAACGCCAAAGCGTGTTGATTACCTGCGTGTGATTTTAATGGAGCTTGCGCGTATCAGTGATCACCTGATTTGTAATTCAATTTTAGGTGTTGATACAGGTGCATTCTCCGGTTTCGTTTACCTCATGGAATACCGTGAATTGATTTATGAAATTTATGAAGAGATCTGCGGCAGCCGTTTAACAACAAACATTGGTCGTATTGGTGGTTTCGAACGAAACTTTACGCCAGTTGCCTGGGAAAAATTAGAAAAGTTCCTCAAAGAATATCCAAAGGCATTAAAAGAGTTTGAAAACCTGTTTACACGTAACAGAATATTTATTGACCGTACAGTTGGTTGCGGACCTATCTCTGCTGAACGTGCATTGAATTATGGTTTCACTGGTCCTAACTTACGTGCAGCGGGTGTTGATTATGATGTGCGTGTTCACACACCTTACTCATCTTACGAAGATTTTAATTTTATTGTTCCGGTTGGAACAACCGGTGATACATACGACAGGTACCTTGTTCGTAACGTTGAAATGTGGGAGAGTTTAAGCATTATTGAGCAGGCTTATCAAAAGATACAGGATTTCAAAGGCGTTGATGCAGAAGTGTATCATGCTCATGTTCCTGAATATTATTTACCTGAGAAGCAAGATGTGTACACCAGTATGGAAGCACTCATCTGGCACTTCAAGATCATCATGGGTGAAATTGAAATGCCGAAAGGCGAAGTGTATTTTAGTGTTGAAGGTGCAAATGGTGAATTGGGTTATTACTTCATCAGCGATGGTGGACGTACGCCATATCGTTTGCATTTCCGCCGGCCATGTTTTATTTATTACCAGGCATTTGAAGAATTGGTGAAAGGCGGTATGTTAAGTGATGCCATTGTGGTGATGAGCAGTTTGAATTTGATTGCAGGAGAGTTAGACGCATAAAAAATTGCAGATGTCAGATTTTAGATTGCAGATTTAATTTAAAGCAATCTAAAATCGCAAATCTAAAATCTAAAATAGATGATTCGGTTTTCAGAAGATAAGTTAAAGCAGGTGGATGAGATGATCTCTCATTACCCGGAAGGCAAGCAAAAAAGTGCGTTGCTCCCATTGCTGCATTTTGTACAGAAAGAAAATGGAGGTTGGTTGAGTGCGGAAGCAATGGATTATGCTGCGGAGTTATTGAAGATCGCTCCTATTGAAGTGTATGAAGTAGCAACGTTCTACAGCATGTATAATTTACAACCTGTAGGTAAAACAATATTTGAAGTTTGCCAAACAGGCCCTTGTATGTTAAGAGGCAGTGATGGTATTGTAGATTATATCTACGAAAAATTGGGTATCAAACCCGGGCAAACAACAGCTGATGGTTTGTTTACTTTGAAGACTGTGGAATGTTTAGGAGCCTGCGGTTATGCACCTATGATGCAGCTGGGCCCTGATTATCGTGAACACCTGACCAAAGAAAAAATTGATACACTGATTGCAGAAGGAAAAGCAAAAGCCAATTAAGATGACGAAGAAAACAGCCATGTTTATTGGGTTTTTACTTTCAACCTCAGCAATTATTGTGATGGTGGTTTTCCTGATGATGAAAGACAAAAGCAATATGAGGCCGATGTTGTTCCTTGGGATTGGCTTAGCACTTGGTTCATTGGTATTAAGAAACCTGATACGCTTTAAGCCGGATTGGTTTAAAGATGGACAGGAAGACAAATAACCTTCATCATTTAAAACAAACAACATGAACGCAATTGTTCCATATCTCAACTTTAATGGTAATGCTGCCGAAGCACTTGCTTTTTACAGTAAAGCATTAAATGGTGCGGTGGAGTTTCAACAAACATTTGGTGAATCGCCAATAGAAGTGCCTGCTGAAGCAAAGAATCATATCATGCATGCTACGTTCAAAGCAGGTGATTTAACGTTTATGGTTTCTGATAGTATGCCAGGACAAGAAGTAGCAGGCGGAACAAACCTCAGTCTGTCATTGCATTTTACAGATCTGGACACTATCAAAAAAGCATTTGATGCATTAAGTGAAGGCGGCACTGTTACTATGCCGTTGCAGGATACATTCTGGGGAGCACATTTTGGTATGCTGAAAGATAAATATGGGTTTAACTGGATGTTGAATTACGATTATCCGAAAGCAGAAAAATAAATAAACCATGAAAAACATCAGCATATTAAAAACGGTAAGAATAATTCTGGCAATTGTATTTATTATTCAACTTGTTAGCTTGCTCTTTGGAAAACGTTTTGGAGAAGGCGAAACAACGATGTTCAGAGCAATTAGTACAGGTTTGTTAGGGCTGGGATTGATAATTATGTTTGTCTTTGGTAAAAAACTGGAACAGGAAAAGATTGAAAGGGAAGAGCGAAAAGGTGAAGCCCGGAAAAAGATATCATAGCAGTTTGTTTATCCTCTCCCAGGAGAGCCTGCTCCGCTTTGTGGAGGGTATGAGAGTGTTAAACAAAAGAGTGATTGAGTGGGGTGGGTCATTCGACTTCGCTCATGATGAATAGAAATAGGAAAGCTGAAGTGTGCGACGCAACAGAAGTTCAATAGTAGTAACAACGGTGACTACATAAAATATTAAGTCGAGAAAAACAGACGACGAAAACAATGGGTAGAAAATTACTTTTAGACAAAGCACATGTAGAAGGCATCAGGTATTATGATGTGTATCGCCGTGAAGGCGGTTACCGCAGCGTGGAGAAAGCATTGAAAACAATGGCTCCCGAAGCAGTAACAGAAGAAGTAAAGAAGAGCGGTTTGCGTGGTCGTGGTGGTGCAGGTTTTCCTACAGGCATGAAATGGAGTTTTCTTGCAAAACCCGAAGGTGTTCCCCGTTATCTCGTGGTGAATGCAGATGAGAGTGAGCCCGGCACGTTCAAGGATCGTTATCTCATGGAATTTATTCCGCATTTGTTGATCGAAGGAATGATCACTGCATCGTATGCATTGGGCAGCAATACTTCTTATATCTATATCCGTGGTGAGTATTGGTGGGTGAAAGGAATTTTAGAAGCAGCGGTGCAGGAAGCACGTAATGCAGGCTGGTTAGGAAAAAATATTTTAGGAAGTGGTTTCGATTGCGACATTTTTGTACAACCGGGTGCGGGTGCTTATATCTGTGGCGAAGAAACTGCATTGCTTGAATCATTAGAAGGTAAACGTGGTAATCCACGTATCAAGCCTCCATTCCCTGCGGTAAAAGGTTTGTGGGGTTGCCCGACCGTGGTAAACAATGTAGAGACGATTGCTGCTGTTGTGCCGATTGTAAACGATGGTGGTGATGAATATGCCAAGATCGGTATTGGTAAATCAACAGGAACGAAACTGATTTCTGCATGCGGTAACTTAAACAAACCCGGTGTGTATGAAATTGAAATGAATATTTCGGTTGAAGAATTTATTTATAGTGACGAATATTGCGGTGGTATTGCCAACAATAAAAGATTGAAAGCATGTATCCCCGGTGGTTCATCGGTTCCTATTCTTCCTGCAAATCTTTTGTTGAAAACGGCAAAGGGCGAAACAAGGATGATGACGTATGAAAGTTTGAGCGATGGTGGTTTTGCAACAGGCAGTATGATGGGTAGTGGTGGTTTTATTGTGATGGATGAAGATCAGTGTGTGGTGAAGCATACATATACCTTGGCTCGTTTCTATCGTCATGAAAGTTGCGGGCAATGTTCACCTTGCAGAGAAGGAACTGGTTGGATGGAAAAAATTCTGCTCAACATTGAAAACGGAAAAGGCAAAATGAGTGACATTGATCTGTTGTGGGATATTCAACGCAAGATTGAAGGAAACACCATTTGTCCGTTAGGTGATGCAGCAGCATGGCCGGTGGCAGCAGCCATCCGTCATTTCCGTGATGAGTTTGAATGGCATGTTACAAATCCGGCTGATGCATTGAAAGGAAATTATGGTTTGGCGAATTATGCAAGGCCGTTGGAAATTGCAGTGACTCCCTAAATCCCCCGAAGGGGGACTTTTGGAGTCGTATAAAATTTGAAAAGTATTATTTAATTAAAATGCTACAAACCCTCCCCCTTTTGGGGGAGACGGAGGGGGCTTTATGGCAGACGAAAAGAAATTATTTACAGTAACCATCGACAACATCACTGTTGAAGTGGAGCCCGGAACAAGTATTCTGCAGGCTGCACGTAAAATTGGTGGTGATGTGGCGCCGCCGGCGATGTGTTATTACACAAAGCTGAAAGATAGTGGTGGTAAATGTCGTACCTGTTTAGTGGAAGTTGCTGCGGGTTCTGCTGCCGATCCACGACCAATGCCAAAGTTGGTGGCGAGTTGCCGTACCAACGTAATGGATGGAATGGTGGTGAAAAATATTACCAGCGATCGTGTACTTGATGCAAGAAATGGTGTGGTTGAATTTTTATTGATCAATCATCCGTTGGATTGCCCGATTTGTGACCAGGCAGGCGAATGTCATTTGCAGGATCTCAGTTATGATCATGGGAAAGGTGCCAGTCGTTATGAGTTCAAACGCAGAACATTCGATAAGCATGATCTTGGTCCATACATTCAATTGCACATGACACGTTGCATTCTTTGCTACCGTTGTGTGTATACAGCTGATCAAGTTACGAATGAACGCAAGCATGGCATCCTGATGCGTGGCGATCATTCTGAAATTGCAACATATATCGAGAAAAGTTTAGATAATGATTTTATTGGCAATGTGATTGATGTTTGTCCTGTAGGTGCATTAACAGACAGAACATTCCGGTTTAAAAACCGTGTATGGTTTACCAAACCTGTAGATGCACATTGCAATTGTGATAAGTGTAGTGGTGAAGTGCAATTGTGGATGCGTGGCGATGAAGTGCTTCGTGTAACTGCCCGTAAAGATGAGTGGGGCGAAGTAAAAGATACAACAAAAGGTGAAACAGGATGGATCTGCAATACCTGTCGCTTTGAACGTAAGAAAATAAGCGATTGGGTAATTGAAGGGCCTTCACATGTTAATCGTCATTCAGTGATTTCACAGGGGCATTATGAGAATGGAGTGAAGCCAAATGAAACAATTAAGAAAGTAATGGGAGGAAGAGATCCGAAATTACTGATGAATATTAAAGACGTAAGTGAAGTGAACCAGGTAGAGTTGAGTGAAATAAAAGGCCCGGCAACGTCGGAGTCATTTAAACAAATAGAGAAAGGAAATTAATGGATATGATCTTATTAGCAGTCGATTGGGCATTGGTGCTGGAGAAAACACTCTTCATTGGGTTTATCATCAGCATTTCATTGGTGGTAGCCATGTATGCCACGTATGGTGAACGCAAAATTGCAGCGTTCATCCAGGATCGTGCACATGTATTTAACGGTCATTTTGGTTCAGAAACGTTTTCCTATTCAATTGGAGATTCAACAGAAGTTAACGGCTGGAAACCAGCAAACAGAGAAAAACCTTTTGAAAATGCTTATAAATTTATAGTAACACAGGATTATACCGGGAAATATGGTAAGTTCAGTTTCTCTCAACATGTTTATGTAGTGAAATATAAAAAAGAGTTAGTGATTTTATGGGATTATAACAAATGATGAATCTAAACAGCATTGATATTAAATAGAGAGGCAACTACTCGACTTCTCATTTCGAATCAATAATACCCTATCACCAAATTTTGACCTTCTTCGCACCCCTTATGAACTGTAGCGCCTATTAGTTTTCAAAATAAGGAGGAATAATGTCGTTTCTTATCGAGAACATTTTGTTCAAATACGTTCTTTATTTAGATAGAATGGAATTAACACTATTTGGGAGGAGTTAATTTAATGCCTTTGCTTCA
>JAKFDY010000353.1:0-1522 GCA_036675885.1 Lacibacter sp.
ATCAATATTTTTTGCTTTTCTGAACATGCTAACTGCCTTTAATTTTATCTTTAAAATAACCTCCTGTATTTCCGTAATCAGCCATACTGCTTCTCACTTTGTTATACCCATCACTCATGGCATCACGCACCATATGGGTTCCACCGCTGGCAACAGTATGGGTACCGGTACTCATCATATTGGTTACTTTATGCAATAGGGTGTTGCCACCACCTGCATGAATAATGTAATTGGCAATGCCGGGAACAGAGAAGTAACCAATGATGCCGATGATCATGAAAATCAGGTAAGCCGTATCCGAAGTTGAAAAGAAAGTGTCTCCATTGGTTGCGATCTGTTGCAAATCCACTTTGAGCATATTCTCCTGGATCTTACCAATGATGCCGCCAAAAATGTTGGCAACCGGCAACCACAAGAAAATATTCAGGTAGCGTGCAATCCATACGGTTAATGTATGCTGGAACCCATCAAATACGGCTATTCCAAATACCAGAGGTCCGAGTATCGCCAGGACGATCATATAAAAAGTCCGGATGGTATTGATGCAAAGGGCTGCTGCTTCAAACAATACCTTAAGGATCTCCGACATCCATTGCTTGATGCTGTTGCGGAAAGCATATGAAAACTTGGCTACTGCGAATTTTACATCATTGCCAATGGTGTTGAAGAAGCCTTCACTCTTATCTCCATAATTATACTTGTACCATTTATCCCGGTCTCCACTACCGCTTTCTCCAATATACATCTGCCAGTATGCTGTTTTTTTTATGGCTTCTTCTTTCTTTTGCAACAGCATCGCAACCGCTTTATCTGAATCAGTTACCATAGCTGCCGTTGCTGTTACTGTGGGTTTCATAACACCATTGATCATGTCAATAACAGAAGGAAAGATCAGCACTGCAAATCCAAGGACAAATGGGCGAAACAAAGGGTAGACGTCAACTGCTTCCGCCCTGGCTATATGACCCCAGATCCTGGAAGCTATATACCATGTAGCGGCAAAGCCTGCAATGCCCCGGCCTACACCAATCAACCTGCTGCATAGCGGCATCATATCCGTATACAATTGTTCCAGTACAACCTGCAGGCTTTGTATCTGATCAGCCATGCCTTGTGCCATCACTGTAATTGGAAAAATAAAACCCATCATTGCCAAAAAGACAATTCTCACCCACCATTTCATTCGCACTGATTTTAAAATCCACCAATCTTTTTTTGCATTTCAATAGCTGCCTTTTCACTTTTTCGTTGTAAAGCCAGCATGACCGTGCTGTTATTAAATTCCTGCAGGAAGGAATAGTGTTCAATGATGTTATTATAGATCCTGTCTATTGCCTGCAATCTATCATCATCACTCATTCTTAATTTACCGGCAGTGATAACAAGTGAAAGTTCATCCAGGTTTTGCAGGCTGGCTGCAAAGAGATTGCTGTAAACTTTTGCGAGGTGCTCTATTTCTTCCGCGGAGAATGCACCATTTTCCTGGAAAGATTTAAAGGCTGATCGATATTCTCTAACAATC
>JAKFDY010000354.1:0-1749 GCA_036675885.1 Lacibacter sp.
TGTGCAACATGTCTGCAACCCATGCTTTAGTGATCTTGCGACCAACAAAAGGAATAGAAGCTATTTCCAATGATTCATGCAAAACATCGAACGTGCGACGGATAGCAATGAAATTGTCTTGTACTGTATTGGTTGGATAAGATGCATTTCTGTTACCCCAAGCAAGGAAACCTGTTCCGTAATTATTGAACACAGTTACAATACCCGCAGCGTTCAAATAGTTTGTATCAGTATCGGGGTCGTTAATGCTTGCAGAAATTGGTCTTTCAACACCTGTAACACCTTTCAATTCAAAATTTGAAGGGCTTTCCCAATAACCATGATTGCGATCAACCCAGGCCATAAACCCGGCATAAAACATTGAAAACGGATAATCAGTATTTGTATCAACACCATCTTCGCCGGTGTCTTTGCTTGCATCGTAACCTTTCAAATATGGATAACAAGGAATTAAACGATCATTGCTTGTGCCAAATGCTTTGGTAGCGTCGCCACGGGCTGCAATTGCTTCGTTTACGTCGTCTGTATATGTGCTGTCAATTAAAGCAACAGCACGTAATTTTTCGGCTGAGGTTGCCAATGCGTTTGCAATTGCTTTTGTAGCACTATAACCAGGCGCAATAAGAATTTTTGGACCGAAGCCGTAAAGAGTGGAAGCAAGTTCCCAGGCTTTTATACCTGTTCTGTTACCAGCACCATCAACAGCACCAATAATTTCAGCATCCGTTAACGCTGCTGAGTTGAGGCGTTTGTAATCGAATTTTAAAGTTGTTGCATTTGGAATACGACCGGCAATAACTGCGAAGTTTCCGAATTCATCCAATGTGTAATCGGTATCTTTTACATAATCGGACAATGCGCCTGCATTGTCTTTTACAACAACTGCACCAATTGGAGCATAAGCCAATTTAATTTTCCCGGCTGCAACGGCGTGGGCTTCTTCTGCAATTGCTGTTGTATGTAAAACGTCGTCGAATACGTTTACAACAATAACGGTTCCGGCATTGTGTCCAAAAATAAAATTCAATGCCTGGGGAATATCGAAACCCGGAATTGTTTTACCAAATTGCGCTGCTTCAACATCGTTTTTAACTAAGATTGGTTTGTTTTTTTCTCCCATTGGAGCAATACCAACAAGACCAATGATTGCGGTCTTTACTTCCGAAACAGGACGGGGGCCGGAAGATATTTCAACGGTTTCAACACCATGAAGAAATTGAACTGCCATGTTTTTATTTTCTTTTTTGTTGTGATAAAAAGGGGTTAAACAAATTCCTGTGAGTTCATTTCTCCCGTGAAACCTTCGGGTGTATTTTGTAGTGACGTGAAGTCGCCGCCAATGATTCCATCGAAATCATGTTCGATAGTTTGAACATTCATTGTTTTACATTCGAATTCAATAAACGGCATCCAAACGCCTGGGGTAAACTGCATTTTGCCTTTGCCTGAGATATAAAGCGGGTCTGAATCGGGGAGCCTGTAACCAAGAAGAAATTTTCTCAGATAATCTTCCAACGTAAACAAGCCGCTTTCACCACGCATTAACCTTCCATCGAAAAACATTCGGTAGCGAACTGTTTCAGATTGTCTTACAACATCAATTGCGGAAGGCTTATCGAAATCACTATCTGCATACTCAACAGCAACCCTTGCTTTATCAATTTGCGCTTCAAAATCTCTGTACTGACTATCCGTTTCCGGCATAGCAGCAACAAAAAATTTATCGGACAAATTCAGTTCATCAAACTT
>JAKFDY010000355.1:0-2654 GCA_036675885.1 Lacibacter sp.
TTTCATCGGCACGGCCTAAGGGCCGTACCGACCAATGTTAACTTTCTCCCGCAGCATAATCTGCAATCGCAATTCTGCAATCTGCAATTATAGAATCATGTGTCAGACGCTCTTCGAGACGTCAGACACGTTCGTACTTCTAACCTCGTACCTCGTACCTTCTTTTATCCTTCCTTATGTATCTCGCTCGTAAAGTGAAACTCAATATCCGGATTATTCTGCCGCTCAGTATTTAAGAACCATTCACTCTGCGCCAGGTATACTAAATGCCCGTCTTTATCGGCTGCAATATTGTTTGTTTTAAAACGGGTGAAATCATCCAGCTTCTTTTGATCCTTACTTGTGATCCAGCAGGCTTTGTAATAAGGCATGGCCCTGAACTCGGCACTGGCACCGTATTCTTGCAACAAGCGATATTGAATTACTTCAAACTGAAGTTCACCCACACAACCAATGATCTTTTTATTTCCACCAAATTGCGTGAACAACTGTGCAACACCTTCATCTGTTAACTGCATCAAGCCTTTCTCCAGTTGCTTGGTCTTCATCGGATCTTTATTCACCACTTCTTTAAATAATTCAGGAGAGAAAGAAGGAATACCTGTGAAGTAAAAATTTTCTCCTTCAGTTAAGGTATCACCAATTTTAAAATTGCCTGTATCAAACAAACCCACCACATCGCCGGGATAAGCTTCTTCAATAACATCTTTCTGCCTTGCCATGAACGAATAAGGATTACTGAAACGCACATCCTTATCTAAACGTACATGATGATAATATTTGTTTCGTTCAAATCTTCCGCTGCATACACGCAGGAACGCAATACGGTCACGGTGTTTGGGATCAAGGTTGGCGTGGATCTTAAAAATAAAACCACTGAATTTATCTTCCTGCACATCTAAATGACGTGTAGAGGTTTCACGGCTTTGTGGCAATGGAGCAATGCGGATGAATGTATCAAGCATTTCCTTCACACCAAAATTATTTACTGCACTTCCAAAGAACACAGGTGCAACTTTTCCTTTCAGGTATTCAGCAGTATCCAGATCACCATACACACCATCTACCAGTTCCACGTCTTCACGTAAAGTTTTTGCATCAATCTCGCCCACTTTTTCATCGAGCACAGAAGCAGAGAGATCTTTGATCTCCACTACATCTTCATCACTTGCTTTTGTATTTGGGGTAAACAGTACCAATGATTTTTTATCGAGATCGTACACGCCTTTAAATTCCTTACCACTGTTAATGGGCCATGTCATGGGGTGAAGATGCAGATTCAATTCTTTCTCCACTTCTTCCAACAAATCAAAACGGTTCTTACCATCACGATCCATTTTGTTGATGAATACAATCACAGGTGTATCACGCATGCGGCACACTTCCATCAAACGACGGGTTTGATCTTCCACACCATTCACGCTATCGATCACAAGAATAACACTATCAACAGCCGTGAGCGTACGGTAAGTATCTTCTGCAAAGTCTTTGTGACCGGGAGTATCCAACAGGTTAATAAGTGTGCCGTTGTATTCAAACGTCATTACCGATGTAGCCACAGAGATACCACGCTGTCGTTCGATTTCCATAAAGTCACTCGTTGCGTGTTTCTTGATCTTATTGCTTTTTACAGCACCTGCCACCTGGATAGCGCCACCAAACAAGAGCAACTTCTCGGTAAGCGTTGTTTTACCGGCATCGGGGTGAGAGATGATGGCGAATGTGCGGCGGCGATTGATTTCGTTTGTAAACTTCATAACTAAGCTGCAAGCTTTAAGCTGTTCGCTGCAAGCCGGCGTGTATTGCAAATGGCTTGTGGCTAATGACTATCGGCTCTTTTTCAAGCCCGCAAAGGTAAGGTTTGATTTGTAATGAAATTAGCTTATAATTGTTCCGAAATTCTTTAAAAACCATCTGTACAACATGAAAAATCACACAATTTTACTGTTTATTCCCTTAGTTATTTATGCCTGTGGCAAGAAAGAACCTGCCGTGAATAAAGCACCTTCTGCCTTTACAGTCTCTGTAACAAACACAACCGACAAAACAGCAACATTGAGTTGGACGGAAGCAAAAGATCCCGAAGGTAGTGCTGTAACCTACGCAATAACTCTAAATAGCCAGTCTGCAGCTTCCAATCTTACTGCAACGAACTATGCCTTAACAGGCCTTGTAAAAAATACAAATTATACGGGTGTAGTTACGGCTTCAGACGCTTCAGGTAATAAAACAGAAGCAACATTCAGTTTTAGTTCAACTGACGCTCCAACACCGTCTGATTTTACAATTATAGCTGGAACAACTACCAATAAATCAATTGCTTTTTCATGGTCTGCCTCTACACTACCCGGAGGGGGCGTTGTTAGCTATGATGTATTTGTAAGCAATGTATTAAAGCAATCAAATATCACAGTACTCACTTATTTGCTGGAAGGATTAACACCTGATACCGATCAACAAATAAAAGTGGTTGCTAAATCAGCAGAAGGGAAAAGCTTAGAAAAAATAATTACTATCCGTACAAAAACGAATTAGAAATGGGCTTTAAAGTACCCCGACTAAATAATTGATTCGCAAATAGGCTGCAAAGTGAGGCTGTAATCTTTGTGCAATAAAATCTAAGATTATGTTCACAGGTTACAACTTATCGGAGT
>JAKFDY010000356.1:0-28215 GCA_036675885.1 Lacibacter sp.
CTGTAATTCCTAATACAATTTTCTTTCCCTGTAGCTTCATCTGAAATTGAAAATAGAGTAAAATATTCAATAAAAGAACAGGAATGGCGGTCAAGTACTGACCGCCATTTAAATCATTTATTCAAGTAAGAATTATGAGAACAAATCATTCTCAGCTCTGCGATGATATACTTTATCATCAACAAATTCCTGTGTAGCGAGCAAAGCAGGGTTAGGCATTCTTTCGTAGGCCTTTGAAATTTCAATCTGCTCTTTGTTCTCATGAATTTCTTCAAGACTATCTGTGTGACTTGCAAACTCTTCCAGTTTATTATGCAATTCTTCCTTCAGGGAAATATTGATCTGGTTGGCACGTTTGGCAATAACAGCAATTGATTCATATAAATTGCCTGTTTTAGCCTTCAAGTCAGCTACGTTTTTTGTTTCAACAACATTGCTGGTGTTGGCGCTAACTTTTCGTATCAGTCTGCTCATTTTTATTTTGTTTTAAATTATTTGTAGAAAGATTAAAATATTTTTCTGCATCTTTTAAAAGCTTGCTTTCCGGGAACCGATCAACAAAATCATAATACTCCTCCACCACTTTCTGGAAACGTTCCTTCTGTTTTTCCTCAATACTCATTTGTGCGTATTGATAATATGATTTTATGATCATCAACTTATACTCATCTGCCCGCTTCGATTCAGGATAGCTATTGAGCAAATTAGTAAAGGTAATTGCTGCAGCCCTATGCGAACCTACATTGTAATAAAGCTCAGCACTTTTGTATTCTTTCTCTTCCAGCTTTGCGTAACACTCCTCAATAATTTTCTTGGCATCTTCAGCTTTTGAAGATTCAGGATAGTTATTAAGATGAGCTTGCATCGACCCAATTGCTTTCTGAGTAGCTGTTTGATCCAGATCAACACCAGGCGACTGTTTGTAATAACAATATGCCCTCATATAATCAACCTCTGCTGCCTTCTGGCTTTTGGGAAATACTTCCAGAAAGCCTTTGAAGAGATTTTCTGCACTCACATAATCCTTTTGATAGAATCCGCAATATGCGTACTTATAATAAAGATCTTCAAAGCGTGGGTCGTTTCGTAATAAAGGGAACAGATCTTCGTAAAGGATCTGGGCCTTACTGTATTTCTTGTCGGCATAGTATTGCTCTGCCATACCAAGTTTATACTCTACATCTTTACTCTTGAGGATTTTGGTAATAGTCTTTTTATTACACCCCGCAAGTGAGCCGATAACAACTACAAAAAATACAAGACGGATAATCAAATTCATAAAAGCCAGCAAAGTTAAGATTTTCGGGCAAATTAGGGCTATCCTTTTTCTGAACAGGATAAACACCGGTTAATCTTTTCCTAAAGAAAAGCCCCCCGGATGACCGGAGGGCTTTATAAGCAATTAGTCTATACCAACTTATTTCTTTTCTGCACGGAGCTCAACTACTGAAGGATCACCTTCATGGCAGTCGTACTGAGCAACCACACGATCAGCGCTGATACCTTGTACTTCCACCAGGTATTTAACGATAGCGTCAACACGCTTCTGACCTAATGCCTGACCTGATTTGCTCTTAGCTGCGCTACCGCAAACGATCAGTTTACATTCTGGGTTGCCACGGAGTGATGTAGCAACGCTACCAACCAGTGCTTTACCTTCTGCGCTTAATGAGCTTGAGTTACCACCGAAGTTGATGCTTGGAAGATCAACCAGGTTACAAGCAGGAGGAGCAGCAGCTAAATTCTTGCAGCACTCAGGATCTGGGCACTTACCAACACCATCAGCATCTACTGGCTGGCACTGAGTTGGAGTGATCAATTCCTTATCCTTACAATCAGGAACACCGTCACCATCAGTATCACGAGCAACGCCATGAGTATCAACCGGGCAACCAGCTGGAGTGTTTGGTTCGTTATCAAACTGATCAGTTACACCATCACCATCAGCATCATCCAAAACTGGTTTTGGAAGCTTCATATGACGTGGAGCATTCAACTCGTTGTAAGCATAATCCAATGGATTTAACCACCAGAGAGGCTCAACAGATTTTGCACCAAGGCTATAGTTGAAATTAATGTTTGTGTAATGCCAGTTGTCGAAATCACGGGTTAAAGAAGGATCACCCGCAGATTGCTCTTGCCAACGTTGCCCATCAAGAAGATCATCTTTAACAATAGTCAAAACTTCTTCAACACCAATGCTGAAACGTTTACCTACTTTGAAAGCCAAACCAGCACCAATTTGTACCATTGGGCGGAAAGTCATATCAAATAACTTAGGACGACGTAATTCATGACCATCGGCAGTGGTTTCGTATTTTTTGTCCATACCCGCTTTCAGATCACGACGGATATCTCTTTTGTTTTTGTTTGCAACTTCATATTGAGCATACACCTGGTTAAACAAAGGGGCATATGTATTACCATTAGCGTCCAGGGCATCAATTTTTGTTTCGTAAATCATGCCGCCAATACCACCAAGACCGTAAATAATAAAGCTGGTTTTAGATTTGTGGAAACGAATGTTATTCAAGGTAATAATACCTTGAAGAGAAAGCTGATGAGAAACAGTTCTGAAGTTATAATAAACCGCATCCTGCATGTCATCTGTAAATGGCACATATGCACCGTTTTGATACAACTCATCTGAAGCGAATTGATAAAGTTGCCCGGTTTGCCCACCAGCAGGAATACCTGGGTAACGCATGTTTACAGGTGCCGCATACTCTGTTTTCCAAGCTGGGTTTTTCCCAAAGTTAAATGCAGGAGTCCAGTTCAAACCTTTTGCAATACCACCAGCATACTGCAACCTTGCAGAAAAAATATAACCGAAGGCTTTACGTACATGCGCACCCCAACCAATTTGAGGAATAACAGGGGTTACGTCGCCAGCTACCAGAACATTACCAACGCTTAAACCAATTTCCCACTGGTTACGTGGTTTTGCCGGAAAAGGCTGCTGATTCTGTAAAAATTCGTTGTGTTGAGCTTGAGACTTTTTAGGAATCAGAGAGGAGTCTTTCCAATCGTAGCTCTGAGCAGTAAGATTTGTTAAAATAAAACATAGGGCCCCTATAAGAAGGGTGTACTTTTTGCTTGCCATAGTTGTTGTAATTAAGTTTCGAAAATTCCTGATGATTAATGCAAAAATAGAGATCACAGTTTAAAAAGCAAATTTTTTGCAATTTATTTACAATCAGATAGTCATATCAGACCTATTTCGCACAAATATAGCTGCATTCTCTCCAAATTATATGAAAGATGTTCAATTAATGTAATTTGCCAACCCATGAGCGCTTCCTCCTCCATTCAATTATTGGTTAAAGACGAATTACAGGCTTTTGAAGAAAAATTCCGCCAAGCTGTTAAAAGTAGGGTGTCCCTGCTCGACAGAATTATGCAATATATTATAAAGCGGAAAGGGAAGCAGGTAAGGCCCATGTTTGTATTCCTGAGTGCAAAATTGTTTGGCCCCATTACCGAAAGCACTCACCGTGCCGCTGCCCTGGTTGAATTACTGCACACAGCTACCCTTGTACATGATGATGTGGTTGATGAATCGATGGAACGAAGGGGCTTTTTCTCCATTAATGCGCTGTGGAAAAACAAGATCGCTGTTTTAGTGGGCGACTATTTATTATCGAAGGGTCTGTTGCTTTCGCTGAAAAACGACGATTTCACCACGTTGAAGATATTATCGGAAGCAGTTGAGAAAATGAGTGAAGGAGAACTGCTTCAAATAGAAAAAACAAGAAAACTCAATCTCAGCGAGGAAGTTTACTTTGAGATCATCAAGAATAAAACAGCTTCCCTCCTTTCATCTGCATGTGCTGCAGGTACCTGGTCTACTACAATGGATGTTGAAAAAACGGAACAAATGAAATTGTTTGGAGAAAAAGCAGGTATTGCTTTCCAGATCAAAGACGATTTGTTTGATTACGGCAGCGTTTCAATTGGTAAACCGACCGGGAACGATATCAAGGAAAAAAAACTTACCCTCCCACTGATCTACACGTTGAACAATGCAGATGCTGCCAAGAAAAAAGAATTGATTTATCTTCTCAAAAACGAAAACAGGCAGAAGAAAAACGTGCAGTATATCATTGACGAGGTAATTAAAGCCGGTGGTATTACATATGCCTCAGAAACCATGAACCGTTACCGTGATGAAGCAATCACCATTCTTCATCAATTTCCACAAAATGAAATAAGAGATGGGCTTGAAGCTTTGGTAAGATATACTACCGATAGAAAATATTAAGCATGCAGAAACGATGGACTTTTTTAAAAAAAGATACTCAACGGATTGATGCACTTGCACAAGAGCTGAAGATCCATCCCGTACTCTGCAGTATTCTTGTGCAAAGAGGCATCGATACTTTTGAAAAAGCAAAACAATACTTCCGTCCGCAACTGAGTGATCTGCATGATCCCTGGTTAATGAAAGACATGCAGAAAGCAGTAGACAGATTACTGCATGCATTCAACAGCAATGAAAAAATTCTTGTATTTGGAGATTACGATGTTGATGGCACAACAAGTGTTGCATGTATGTATCAATTCCTTTGCTCTGTTTATGATCCATCATTATTAGATTTCTATATTCCTCATCGTTATCGTGAAGGATACGGTGTATCGAAACTGGGAATTGATTTTGCAAAAGCAAATGGGTTTAGCCTGATCGTTTCACTCGACTGTGGTATTAAATCAGTTGAATTGATCGCCTATGCAAAAGAGTTGGGCATTGATTTTATTGTGTGCGATCATCACCTTCCCGATGCAGAAGTACCGGTTGCAGTAGCTGTTCTGAATCCCAAACAAAAAGATTGCAATTATCCATACAAAGAATTATGTGGTTGTGGTGTAGGATTTAAACTCATTACTGCACTGGCACAAACACTAAACCTTGATGATGAACATGTGCATCGCTACCTTGATCTTGTTGCAACAGCTATTGCTGCGGACATTGTTCCAATGACTGGAGAAAACAGGATACTTGCTTTTCATGGATTGAAGCGTGTGAATGAACAACCATCGAATGGCATAAAAGCTTTGATGTTTTTAAGCGGTGTAAAAACCACCATGCATATCAACAACCTTGTTTTTTTAATTGCGCCAAGAGTAAATGCTGCCGGTCGTATGGATGATGCACGTAAAGCAGTGCAGATGTTCATTGCTTCAACATATGAAGAAGCATTAACCTTTGCGGAAATGTTACATGCAGATAATGATGAACGCAAAGAAGCCGACATGTCCATCACTGAAGAAGCACTTGCAATCATTAATGGCAACGAACAACTGAAAACAAAAAAATCGACTGTATTATATCAATCGCACTGGCACAAAGGTGTGGTAGGCATTGTAGCTTCCCGGTTAACGGAACATTATTATCGCCCAACAATTGTACTAACACAAAGCGGCGACTATGTAGCCGGTAGTGCAAGAAGTGTAAATGGATTTAATTTATATGAAGCCATTCACGCCTGCCGTGAGCATTTATTGGGATATGGTGGCCATTTTGCAGCAGCAGGTCTTACATTAATGCCAGAGAACATCGATGCATTTGCAGCAGCATTTGAAAAAGAAGTAAGCCGCACCATTAAAGAAGAACAACTTATTCCTGAAATTATTATCGACGAAGAATTGCAACTGGCCGATATCAAACCCGGGCTTTATAACATCATCAAACAAATGGAACCATTTGGACCTGAAAATATGCGGCCCGTTTTTGTTTCAAAAAAAGTGCGTGATAACGGTTACAGCAAAATTGTAAAGGAGCAACATCTTCGCTTAGTGGTAAAACAAAACGACACGGTTTTAACTGGTATTTTCTTTCGTGCAGCTCATTTATTTCCCGTAGTACAACAAGGAGCATTCGATGTCGTTTATACCATTGACGAAAATGAATGGAACGGCACGGTAAGCCTGCAATTAAAAGTCATTGACATCAGACCCTCCACTGATTGAAACTACTGCAACACATAAATTACTTCTTCTACATCGCTTCAAACTGGGGCATCAGGATTGGTTTCTTCACATTGAAACAGGAACTAAAAGGCGAAAAAAAATACGGCATCAACAGTACTTCAGCCAACGATCTTGCCGAATTTCAGATAAAAGGGAATCAATTATCACATGCCACTGAATATATGCCGGTGAATTATTTCACCATTGAGCATGTGCTTGATCATCTTCCTGAAAACGCAAAGCAAGGAACCTTTTTAGATATTGGTTGTGGAAAAGGAAGAGCATTGTGTGTGGCTGCAGCATATGGATTTACCAGGCTTAAAGGCATTGATTTTGCAAAACAATTGATCGAACAGGCAGAACAAAATCTTAGTCTTACAAAAAAACGTTTCCCTTCCTTACAATACGAATTATCATGGAGCGACATCAGCACACTGGAGATCAGTAAAGATGTAAGTACTGTGTTTTTATTTAATCCGTTTGATGAAGTGTTGATGAAAAACATCATTCTAAAAATAAATAGCTCTCTGCAACAATACCCACGTGAGCTTTATGTGCTCTATTGCAGTCCCCGTCATGAAGAACTATTTTTTGCAGACGGTTACGATGTGTTGTACCGCATCAAAAAATATAATTTCCTGGAAGGAACTATACTTTCGAAAAAGAAGCCTAAGGGCTGAGAAGGTTTTATTGTTAATAAATATTTCATCCCGATTTTTAGCGCAAAACCGTTGATAGGCCTTACATTTAATTTTCCAAATCCTGCCGATTAATCCGATCATTTTCCTGTAATCTTCCATATTTTTTAAGTAACGTAAACTAAAGCAATGAGAAAACTTCAACTATTGTTGGTATTCATACTATGCATGTCTTTGGGTATGCACGCACAAACCTATCACGCTTTGTCTGGCGGGCCACTAACTCAAAACTGGGCAAACACAGGTCTTATTACTGCTAATGATAACTGGTCGGGCATTCCAAGTATCAGAGGTTTTTTAGGACAGGACATTACCACTTCAACCGGAATCAATCCGGGAACATTAACAGGCACATCAATTTCGGCAACAGATCTTGATGTAATTGCCAATCAGACAAACACCGGGTTAACAAATGGAGGTGTTGCAGAATTCGATGGCATTGCAAATTCCGTAGTTGCACTGCAAGGTTCTGGCACAGCCGATGCCCCACATCTCATTATCTACTTAAACACTTCTGGTACAAGCAATATTCTTGTTTCCTATAAATTAAGAGATCTGGATGGCACTACTGACAATTCGATACAACCTGTTGCGCTTCAATATCGTATTGGCAATACAGGTAATTTTATAAACATACCTGCTGCTTATGTTGACGATGCTGCAACAGGACCAAGCCTTGCAACTTTTGAAACATTAGTATCTGTTACTCTGCCGGCAGAATGTGAAAATAAAGAACAAGTTGAGCTAAGGATTATTACTTCCAATGCAGTTGGGAATGATGAATGGGTAGGTATAGATGATATTAATATTAGTGCATCATCAAGCCCAACATTAACTGTATCTGTAACTTCAGGAACAAATGCAGCGGAGCCGGCCACAAATGGCACGTTCAATATCAGTTCCTCAGCAATTGCACCTGCAGGAGGTATTACTGTTACCTACACCTTGGCAGGAACTGCAACTGTTAATGCAGATTATACAAACACGCATGCAGGCACTGTTATTATTCAGGAAGGACAAAACTCTGCAACAGTTGCATTACCTGTTATTGATGATAACGATATTGAAGGAACTGAAACTATTGATCTTACTATTACATCAGTTACAAGTCCCGCAATTATTGGAACAGCTAATGCAAGTATTAATCTTGCAGACAACGATGTGCTTGCAAGTCCTTACATTTCTCTGGTTACAAGCTATACGCAGGATTTCAATACACTGGCAAGCACGGGCACATCAGCAACTCTTCCCACGGGTTGGTTATTTTCAGAAACATTGACTAACGCAAATGGACTATACAGCGCCGGAACAGGTTCTTCAACTTCAGGCGATACCTACAGTTTTGGAACCAGCGGAAGTAACGAAAGAGCATTTGGCACACTTCAATCAGGAAGCCTCCTATCAGCGATCGGTGCACAGATACAGAATAATTCCGGAACTGTTATCACAAAATTGAAGATCAGTTATACCGGAGAAGAATGGCGATTAGGTACAACATTGAGAGCAGATAAATTATTATTTCAATATAGTCTCGATGCAACAGGTCTTGCTAACGGAGCATGGATAGATGTAACAGCTCTTGATTTTGCAACACCCAATATCAGCACAGCAATTGGAGCTAAAGACGGTAATGCAGCCGGGAATAAAACAGAGATCGTTTATATCATCCGTGATTTAGCTATTCCTGCCGGAGCTGTTTTCCTTATTCGCTGGAACGATTTCAATGCAAGTGGTTCTGATGATGGATTAGCAGTTGATGATTTTACCATTGAAGCAAATCCGGTTGATCTGATTCCTCCAACTGTAACAACATTGATTCCTGCGAATGGAACAACAAATACTCCTGTGAATCTTTCAGCATCCATTACATTCAATGAAGATGTGGCAAAAGGAACCGGTACAATTGTGTTGAAGAAAACAAGTGACAACAGTATTGTACAAACAATTAATGTTGCCGATGCAATACTTGCAGCACGTACATTAAGTGTTACACTCAATAATCTCCAGGTGAACACTCAATATTATCTTGAAGTTTCGGCCGGCGCTATTGCTGATCTTGAAGGCAATCCTTTTGCAGGTATCACCGATAACAGTACATGGACATTTACAACAGGCATCAATATTTATGTTGCCAATTTCCAGAACTGCACATCGGGTTTGAGTGATGGCTTTACACAATACAGCCAGGTTGGAAGTATTACATGGTCATGCACAACTTTTGGTCGTGATCCAAATGCTCCGGCAGGTACAACTGCTTTCCCAAGCGGCGTACAGGTCAATGGATTTTCCGGCGGCACAAATGTGTTGAATACAGATTGGTTGATCTCTCCATCATTTAATTTAACGGCAACTGATTATCCATTGCTTTCGTTCTGGAGCCGCACAGCGTTTAATGGCCAACCATTGCAATTAAAAGTGTCGACTGATTATGTAAGTGGCGATCCTTCGTTGGCAACATGGACTGATATTAATGGTAAGTTCCCGTCACAAACTTCGAATGTGTGGACCTTGTCAGCAAATATCAACCTTTCTGCATTCAAAGGAAGCAATGTGCATTTTGCTTTTGTTTATTATTCTGATGAAGATGAAGGTGCACGTTGGACTTTGGATGATATCAGTCTCGGCAATTCACCTGTGCCACCACCACCAAGTTTAACTGTAAGTACAACTGATGTTCAGTTTGCATTTGCAGCAAATGGAACAACAGCAGATAAAACATTCAACTTTATCGGCAACGATTTAACGAATGATGTAACATTAACATCAATAGGTGCATTTACGTTATCAAAAGATGGCACCAGTTTCAACCCATCCATTACATATACTGTAGCGGAAGCAAATGATGTTTCAAAAACAGTGTATGTTCGTTTCGCACCAACACAAAACAACCAGGATTTCACTGGTAACATTGCAATTACAACCGGAGATATTTCTCAAACTGTTACGTTGGGTGGAACAAGTATTGATCCTGTTACTACACTTGAAGTAGTAAACTGGAACATTGAATGGTTTGGCAGCACCGGCAATGGCCCAACCAATGATGTGCAGCAGGAACAAAATGTAAAAACCATCCTCAGCAATCTTAATGCAGATGTATATGCCGTTACAGAAATTGTAAGTGAGGAAAGATTGAAAGCTGTTGTAGATCAGATGCCCGGTTATACTTATGTGATCAGCAATTACGGATCGCATACTAATACAAGTATAAATCCTCCGTCAGCATTGGCAACTGCACAAAAGCTGGCATTCATTTACAAAACATCAGTATTGAATAATGTAACAACAACTGCATTGTTATCAGCAGGCATTAACTCGGCTGCAGATATCACAAACCCAGCTTACGATTATTGGGCAAGCGGACGTTTTCCATTTATGCTGAGTGCAGACGTTACGCTTAATTGTGTAACCAAACCTGTGAAATTTGTATTGGTTCATGCAAAGGCAAACACAGCACCTACAACAGCATCGTACAACAGAAGAAAACGTGGTGCTGACACCTTGCATTACACATTGCAGCAGAACTATGCAAATGACAACATCATTATGCTTGGTGATTACAACGATGACCTGGATGAATCTATCACTGATGGGTTTACGATTACATCTTATTCCATCTTCACCAACGACACAGAAAACTTCACACCTGTAACATTGCCATTAAGTTTAGCAGGGAAGAAATCAACTGTGAGCTATGATGATGTGATTGATCATGTAACCATTTCAAATGACCTTGTTGCTAATTACCTTTCTTCAAGTGCAAAAATTCTTACCGATGTTACATCGCTTGTGAGCAATTACGGTTCTACAACATCCGATCACTATCCTGTATTCAGCCGTTATCGTTTCAGTAACACAACAGCTCCTGCAGTAACAAGCTGCACTGCTGAAGTAAAATTCTGTGCTGCAACTTCAAACAGTTATTCCATTCCTGCATTTGTTGCAACTGATGATTGTGCTGATGTACTCACTTACTCTTACACAATTACCGGAACAACTGAACGTAACGGTACAGGTAATGATGCAAGCGGCACATTCAACATCGGCACAAGTGTTATTGTATTTACAGCAACTGACAGCTGGGGTAATTCATCAACATGTAGTACAACTGTAATCATTAATGCTAATCCAACTGTTACCATTCCTGATGCATATGCATTACCAACAGGTGTGTTGGCAAATACAGTTTACATTGGTTATGCCCCTGCATCATCACTTACATTAACAGCAAACGCAAGTGCCGGCACGCCATCTTACAGTTATAGCTGGTCAAGTGGAGCAACAACATCAACAGCTGCAGTAAGTCCAACAACTGCAACAACCTATACGGCTACTGTAACCGATGCAAATGGTTGCCAGGCAACTGCTGAAAAAGCAATTGATGTTCTTGACATAAGAGCTGGTAAAAAATCAGACAAGGTGAATATCTGCCACCAAACAGGAACTGGTGTGTTCAACGTTGTTGTTAGCCAGGCAGAAGTACCAATTCACTTATCTCATGGCGATATGCTGGGTGTATGTACCGTAACAGCAACCACCGCATCAGCGAGATTTTCCGAAGCAGGAAGCAACCGGTTTGTGGTGCAGGTATTGCCGAACCCTTCAACCTCGGTATTTACCCTGCAAATAGAAACCGTTCAAATGATGCCTATGAACCTTCGGGTGCTGGATATTCAAGGCAGGGTGTTGGAACAACGCAGCAACATCAGCCCAATGCAAAAACTCACCATTGGTGAAGGATTTCATTCCGGTATCTACTTTGCCGAAATAACGCAAGGAACTGAACGAAAAGTGATCAAACTCCTGAAACTCTGATCTGTCAATTCATAATTTGCAAAGCGCCCCGCTATTGATGGGGCGCTTTTTTGTGTCTGTCCTATCAGCAAATCCATTCAAAACCAATTCTTTCAGCCGATCTTTGCCGGTAAAGGATTTCAGGCTAAAATAATCGGCTTCTGCTGCGCCATCTTCGGCCTCTTTCCCCTACCTTTGCAGCCCCAAATCTGTATTGGCAGATTTCCCGATCGCAAGACCGGGATCCGATGGGATAAACCCAATTATTAATTTTAAATCACAAACAGTAATGAACAATTACGAAATGATGGTGATTTTTACCCCGGTTCTGTCTGAAGATGAATTCAAGGCAGCACAAAAACGCTACACCGATTTACTCGCAGCAAATGGCGGCGAAGTGGTGCACAGCAATCCCTGGGGTTTAAAATCTCTTGCCTATCCAATCGAGAAAAAAACTACCGGTATTTACTGGGTAATTGAGTACAAAGCAGCTTCAGATTTTAATGCGAAGCTTAATGTACAACTCCACCGTGATGAGCAAGTGCTCCGTCACATGTACACTGCACTCGACAAATACGCCGTTGAGTACAATGACAAAAAGAAGAAAGGCGTTCCTACTGGTAACTTAAAAGCGGAGGCATAAGTCATGGCAAAGAATGAAATTAAATACCTGACGGCGATTAAGACCGAGAAGCCCCGCAAAAAGTATTGCCGCTTCAAAAAGTACGGAATCCGTTACATCGATTACAAAGATGTTGAGTTCCTGAAAAAGTTTTTGAACGAACAGGGTAAGATCCTTCCCCGTCGTTTAACTGGTAACTCTCTTAAGTATCAACGTAAATTATCAGATGCAATTAAGAAAGCACGTCAAATGGCATTGCTTCCTTATGTAACTGATCTGTTGAAATAAAAACAATTAGTGAACCTTTCCCTAACTTCCGAAGTTACATTCGGGAAGACAGTTTGAAAGAACTGGGTTTCGGAAACTAAAAAACAAAACAATGGAAGTTATTTTAATTCAGGATGTAAACACACTCGGCGGTAAAAACGAGGTGGTAAAAGTTAAGAACGGTTATGCCCGCAACTTTTTGATCCCTCAGAAATTCGCTGTTGAAGCTTCTCCTTCAAACGTAAAGCAATTGGCTGAACGTTTAAAAGTGCAGAAGAAGAAAGAAGATGCAATGTTGGCTGAAATTAAGTCGGTAATTGCAAAACTTACTGAGGCCCCTGTTAAGCTATTTGCTAAAACAGGTACAAGTGGTAAGATCTTCGGTAGCGTTACAACCGTTATGATCGCACGTGCAATCCGTGAGCAAAAAGGTTACGAGATCGACCGCCGCAAAATCCACCTGTTGGATGAAGTAAAAGAACTCGGTACTCACAAAGCAAAAGTTGATTTTGCTAACGGTAACGAAGCTGAAATTGAAATTGAAGTTGTAGCTGAAGCTTAATTTCTTTTTGATCGAAATAATGAGTCCTGCTTTTTTAAGCAGGACTTTTTTATTTTCATGCCATCAATTTTATCGAATGCTCCTCAAAACACTTTGCTCTGCATCTCTGTTTCTGGCTCTTGTAACAAGTGTTTTTACAAGTTGTAAATCATCTAACGGAAAAGACAAAGCCGTTAAAACAGATACGATCCCAAAAACACAGCCCGACATTACATTACCCGGCAATTTCAGCTCTCAAACAAAATTAAAGTTCGACAGCAGCGCTATTCCTGCCTTCTTCAGCAAATACCCGAAACTAAAGCCATACGAAAAGGACCTGTTGACATTTTACAGCCACCGCAAATTTGCTTACGCATGGTTTGATAGTAATGGAATGATTGAGCAGGCAGGTAACCTGTATAATAAGATCGAAAATATTTCTGATGAAGGTGTGCCTGTGCAGATATTGTACGAAGAAGAGTTTCACAAACTGATGGATAACGACTCAGCCGTAAGTTTTACAGAGAAAGCCAACAGCACAGCCGAGTTGATGCTTACTGCACAGTATTTCTTTTATGCAAAAAAAATATGGAGCGGTCTTGATGCAAAAGCCATGCATGCTGCCAGTTGGCATCTGCCTCGTAAGAAGTTATCGTACGAAGCTCTTCTCGACTCACTGCTCGAAGTGCCATCATCGGCGTTTATGCAAACAGAACCGGTTTATCCGCAATATGGTTTATTAAAATCATTTTTGAAACAATACAGGGCACTTGCAGAAAGTGGAAAATGGAAACCGATCAAGGCCGATAAAAAATCGTATCGTCTTAACGACAGCAGCAGGGTTATACCAGAAATCAGAGAGCATCTTTATTTATTGGGTGATCTTAAGAATAACAATCAATCAACAGTATTTGATCTTGAGTTAGAGAATGCAGTTAAGAATTTTCAACAGCGGTATGGCATTAAAGACGATGGCATTGTTGGCACAAGCATGCTTGCAGAACTGAACTATCCTGTTGCCAAACGTGTTGAACAGATCATTGTAAACATGGAGCGTTGCCGTTGGTTACCTGTTGTTCTAAAAACCGATTACATTTTGATCAATATTCCTGAATATAAATTTCATGCGTTTGAAAATGATTCGCTGGTTTGGGGTATGAATGTGGTGGTTGGTACAGTATTAAACAAAACAGCTATTTTCAATGGCATGATGAACAATGTGGTGTTCAGTCCTTACTGGAATGTTCCGCCGGGAATTATGAAAAAAGAAATTCTTCCTGCCATCCGGAGAAACAGAAACTACCTCGAGGTTAATCATATGGAATGGCATGGCAATGCAGTACGTCAAAAGCCCGGTCCGTGGAATGCATTAGGCAAAGTGAAATTTCTGTTCCCAAACAGTCACAACATTTACCTGCACGATACGCCATCAAAATCATTGTTCAGCCAGGATAAACGGGCTTTCAGTCATGGATGTATTCGTGTAGAAGATCCAAGACGTTTGGCAATTTATGTATTACGTCATCAACCCGAATGGACAGAAACACGCATTGATTCAGCCATGAATGCTGAAAAGGAAATGTTTGTAAAGATCAAAAAGCCAATCCCTGTATTTATTGCTTATTTCACATCGTGGGTTGATCGTGATGGAAGATTGAACCTCCGTAACGATATTTACAAACGTGATGGACGCTTAGCAGAAATGATCATCGAAAATTCGAAACTGAAATGATTTATTCAACCATAATTGCCGGCACCATGAAATGGGGTGCATGGGGAGCAAAGTTTACTACAGCTGATTACGAACAGATGATCAAGGATTGTATAGCAGTTGGTGTTACAAGCTTTGACCATGCTGATATTTATGGCGATTACACAACCGAACTGGATTTTGGAAAAGTATTGCAGCAACAGCCTTCGTTGCGGCAGCAAATGCAACTCATTACCAAATGTGGCATTCAAATGGTATCGGTCAATCGTCCACATCATAAAATAAAATCGTACGATACTTCGTATGAGCATATCATTGAATCGGTTGAACGATCTCTTTCAAACTTAGCTACTGATTATATTGATTGTTTGCTTATTCATCGTCCCGATCCTTTGTTTCATGCAGATGAAGTGGCCAAAGCATTTGAACAATTGAAACAACAGGGAAAGGTGTTGGAGTTTGGTGTTTCTAATTTCAGGAAATGGCAGGTTGATTTACTAAGAAGCCGTTTTCCTGTTTCTGTTAACCAGGTTGAATGTTCATTACTTCATTTGGAACCATTTGGTGATGGCTCATTGGATCAATGTCAGCAACATGGAATAATACCCATGGCATGGAGCCCGATGGGTGGTGGTAATTTGTTTGTTGAGGACGATGAAGATGAACGCAATAAACGCATCATTGCAGTTGCCAACATTCTTGCTGAAAAATATGCAACAGGTGCTGACGTGATTTTGTTAAGCTGGTTAATGACACACCCTTCAGGTATTCTTCCAGTATTAGGCACTTCAAAAATTGAGCGTGTGCATGCAGCTGTAGCAGCAACTCTTTTGAAACTTGAACGTGAAGAATGGTTTATGCTGTGGCGTGCAAGCACAGGAAGAGAAGTTGCATAAGTTCACTTATCATCAAAAAAACGAATGTAGTTTCGTGCTTTCACCAGGTAATCTCTGTACATGAACAAAACAAATATAGCCGTTCTCTTTGCTCTCATCTGTGCTGTTTATTTTATTGGTATCGGCGTTGATACAATGGATGTAGATGCATCGCAATATGCAGGCATCAGTCGTGAAATGAAAGAGAGTGGCAGTTACCTGCAGGTGTATGAGCAAGGGAAAGAATATTTAGACAAACCTCCTTCTCTGTTTTGGGTATCGGCTTTATCTATGAAAATATTTGGCGAGAATAATCTTGGCTACAAATTCCCATCCATACTCTTTGCCATCTTCGCTGTTATTGCAACATTTCGTTTTGCAAAACTATTTTACGACAGAACAATTGCGTTACTGTCTGCTGCAGTATTAGCAACCTGCCAGGCAATTTTCCTGATCACGAGTGATATTCGTACAGATACTATTTTAATGAGCTGGGTAATTATTGCTATGTGGCAACTGGCAGAATGGTATAAGTCAAAGAAAACACTTCATTTTATTTTAGGTGCCTCCGCTATTGGTGCGGGCATGATTACCAAAGGTCCCATTGCATTGTTTGTTCCCATTTTTGCATTCAGTAGTCATTTTGTGTTGAAGCGTGAGTGGAAACAATTATTTCAACCTGTTTATTTATTAGGAATAGTGGTGATCGCAATTGTGTTGATACCCATGAGCATTGGATTATACCAGCAGTTCGATCTTCATCCTGAGAAAACAGTCAATGGATTAAAAAATGTATCAGGTTTAAAATTCTTTTACTGGACACAAAGCTTTGGCCGCATCACCGGCGAAAATGTCTGGAACAACAATGCACCGTTCAGTTTCTTATTTGAGAATTTATTTTGGGGCATGTTACCCTGGACTTTATTCTTTGTTGCAGGACTTGTTTATGAGATCATCAGTACCATACGCAACCGTTTCTTTGTTGGCAGGAACGAAGAGTTCTTAACAACAGGTGGTTTTATTTTAAGCTATTGTTCGCTGGGCATTTCAAAATACCAGTTGCCACATTATATTTATGTCGTGCTGCCATTCATTGCCATCATTACTGCTAAAATGATGTCCAGGTTATTTTGGGAGAAGAAACTTCCATTGTTGCGTAACATTTTAACACCTATTCAATGGCTGATATGTATAGCGTTAGTGATTGCTCCTGCAATGATTCTTTTGTATAGTTTTCCTACAACATCTGTGTGGCCTTGGATCATTCCTGTTATCAGTCTCGCTGCAGCAATTGGTTTATTGTTGAATAAACAGGTAAATAAAAAACTCATCAGCGTATCACTGGCATTGATCGTTGGATTAAATATTTTTCTCAGCTCATGGTTTTATCCGCAGTTGCTGCAATATCAATCGGGCAATATAGTGGGTCGTTATATTGTTAACGAGAAAATTCCTGCTGATAAGTTTTTCTTTTATAAGTTCAAAGGCAGTGGTAAAGCCATCCACTTTTATGCAAAGTATATTATTGGTACGGTTGATTCACTTGATCAGGCAACAACAGGCACATACCTGTATACATCCGATGAAGGATTAAAAGAGATTCAACAAAGCGGCAAACTACATGTGATTGAAAAAGACGGGCTGGATTACCATGTAACTTCATTATCAGGCAAATTCCTCAACAAGAATACAAGAGATGAGCAGTGCGGAAAATATTATGTGGTGAAGATGCTGTAAAGAAAAGTTTGACATTTTTTTGGCGCTGAGAAAAGAGAACGCAAAGACAACCGCAGAGAAAATACTCTGCGCTTAACTCTTTCTCTCCATTCTCTCCCGATTGTCATCGGGATAAATGCGCCAAAATTTCTATCGGAATAAATTATACTTCAGAATACACCAGATCGCTCTGAACCCATCTTTCCAGTTGATCTTCTTTCCTTCGGCATAAGTACGTCCGTAATAAGAAATTCCAACTTCGTAAATACGTATATCGGGTTGACGTGAAATTTTTGCTGTTACTTCCGGTTCAAAACCAAAACGTGTTTCTTTCAAGTCAATCTTCTGAATGATCTCACGACGGAATAATTTATAACAGGTTTCCATATCTGTTAAGTTTAGATTGGTAAACATGTTTGATAATGTTGTAAGCACTTTATTACCGATACTGTGCCAGAAAAATAAAATACGATGTGGATTACCTCCCGTGAAACGTGAACCATACACCACATCAGCAAAACCATCAAGCACAGGTTTCAGCAACACATTAAATTCCTGTGGATCGTATTCAAGATCGGCATCCTGTATCACCACCATTTCACCAGCGGCTTGTTTAATACCAGTATGAAGTGCAGCACCTTTGCCTTTATTCACTTCATGATTATATAAAACGATTGGCAAGGTTGATTGTTGCATATAACGTTCAATAGCCCCCTTTGTATCATCGCTGCTGCAATCATTTACAATGATCACTTCCTTTTCAATATTATTGAGCAATTGCACCGCACTGATCTTATCAAGGATCAGGTGAATGGTTCTTGCTTCATTATAAGCGGGGATTACAATCGAAAGTTTGTGAATGGTTGCTGTCATGTAGTTGGTCTGTTCCAATTAAGTTGCAAGATTACAGAATTCCTTGGCTGAAGAAAGAAAAATCTATGCTTCCTGCAAAGGCACTATTGTTTGAGATACTGGCTCGTTCTGCATTTTACGAAACAATCGTCTCGCCAGGAAAAAGCAAACCAGCAAGATCACAATGCTCAGGTAGCCCAGCCATTCATAACGCAATATCTTGCCACCGGTTCCCTCTAACACAATCACTCCAGAAATAAAAGAAGCTGATGCCGTTCCTAACTGTTGCACACTACTGTTGAAACTCATGAAGCTTCCACGATGCTGCGGGTTTACCACATTGCTGATCATTGCCTGAGCAGCCACACCCCTGCCTGTTGCCAATACAAACCAGATACTGAAGAGAGTAAGCATCACTGCAACATGAACCGGCGGAAGGTTGGTGATGATCCATACAAAAATAAGAGACGTAAGAACCGATGCAGAAAACACGGTGAGCTTACCATACTTATCAGACAACTTACCCAATATATTCGCAGCAAAGAAAGATGAGATTCCGCCAACCAAATAAATCATTGGCGTAACAGTCTTTGAATAGCCGTTATTAAACTCCATATAAGGATTGATGAATGGAATAATGAGGAAGTGACCCATCATCATTAAAAATGAAAATAACAATGCAAGCCGTTGCGTGGGGTTTTGCACCACCACCTGCAATACTTCAAACTTGTTTCGGGTTTCATTTCTTTCTTTGATATGGCCACTCATGGCAGGAACATATTTCCAAACCAAAGGGATGACTACTATACCTACAATACCAACCAGCAGAAAAGGCGCATGCCAGCTGACAATGTTGGCAAGGTATAGCGAAAACGGAACACCAAAAGTTGAAGCTACTGCAAAAGCACTCATGATTGCACCCATTGCCGCACCTCTTCTTTCATAAGGAATAAGATCAGCTACAATTGATAAAACCTGGGCAGCAATCAACCCTCCAAACAAACCGGCCAATATACGAGCTGCAAGCAACAGTTCATACTTTGGTGCAATGCCGCAGGCAATTGTGCCAATCAGGAATCCAATGTATCCAAACAGTAATACTTTCTTCCGGTCGAATTGATTTACAAAAAACGCAGCGGCAAAACCCGATATACCTGCTGTTAATGTATAAGCTCCTACTAAGAATGTAAATTGTTGTGGCGATAGTTTGAAATAAGGCATCAGGTAATTCCCCAATGGCATCATGATCATAAAATCAAGGATGTGGGTGAAATTGATCGATGCCAGCAAAACAATGATCAGCCGTTCATTTTTACTCATAATTGTTCTAACTTTTATTTCCGGTTTGCAGCAGGGGGGGAAGGCTTTCACTGGACATATACATAAGTGCAGAGCAGATGTTTCCCAAAGAAGCAGCAAATTTAGGTAAAGACGAACCAATGGCAGTTTATCCTTTACACGAGCGGAAAATGCCTTATGCAAACGATTGAGCGTTCGCTTTGCTCAACTTCATAATTACTTATCTTTAAGCATAACAATTCCTGTCATAAAATAAATCGATTGTATAATGTCTGGTAATAATTATTCAAGAAGAAAATTTTTAAGAGATGCACTGTTAGCATCGGCCGCAGCCGCCACACCCGGTTTATTAATGGGACGAGGCTTGCGGAGTGGAGATAAAGTAAACCTTGCCTGCGTTGGTATTGGCAATCGTGGCGCAGAAATCATTAAAGAACTATATAAAACAGGTTTAGCAAATATTGTTGCTCTCTGCGATGTGGATATGGAAGCACCGCATACGCTGGATATATTAAAACAGTTCCCAGATGTTCCCCGCTTCAAAGACTTCCGCCAGATGTTCGATAAAATGGGCAACCAGATCGAAGCAGTTTCGATCGGCACACCTGATTTTTCTCACTTCCCCATTACCATGATGGCGATTGGTTTGGGCAAGCATGTGTATGTGGAAAAACCAATGGCCCGTACTTTCAACGAAGTGGAGTTGATGATGAAAGCTGCAGAAAAACATCCGAAGGTTGTAACGCAAATGGGCAACCAGGGACATTCGGAAGCAAACTATTTTCAATTCAAAGCATGGAAAGATGCGGGCATCATTAAAGATGTAACAGCCATCACTGCACATATGAACTCTGCAAGACGCTGGCATGGCTGGAATCCAAAGATCACTTCGTTCCCTGCTGCAGAACCTATTCCTTCGACACTTGATTGGGATGTGTGGCAAATGCAAACACAAGGTCATCAGTACAACAAAGATTTTGTGAACGGACAATGGCGTTGCTGGTTCGACTTTGGTATGGGTGCGTTGGGCGATTGGGGTGCACATATTCTTGATACCGCACATGAGTTTCTTGATCTTGGACTTCCTTACGAAGTTGATCCGTTAAAATTGGATGGCCATAATAATTTCTTTTATCCAATGTCAACTACTCTTTCATTCAAATTTCCAAAGCGTGGTGCGATGCCACCTGTTGAAATAAAATGGTATGATGGTATTGACAATCTTCCGCCAATACCTGCAGGCTATGGTGTGCAAGGTCTTGACCCAAGTATTCCGCCACCAAGTACTGGCGCCATGCAACCTGCGAAACTGAATCCCGGTAAAATTATTTACAGCAAGGATCTTACATTCAAAGGTGGATCACATGCAAGTACTTTATCAATTATTCCGGAAGAGAAAGCAAAAGAAATGGCATCGAAGTTGCCAACTGTTCCACTAACTTCTTCGAATCACTTTGCCAATTTTCTCAAAGCATGTAAAGGCGAAGAACAAACACGTTCTCCATTTGCTATTGCAGGACCTTTAAGCCAGGTATTTTGTTTGGGTGTGTTAGCACAATGGACAGGTGAAAAAATTGTGTTCGACCGGACAAAGAAAATTGTTACCAGCGATAAGAGAGCAAATGAATTATTGATTGGTCCTCCACCGAGGAAAGGTTGGGAGCAGTATTATAAAGTTTAACCTTTCGTCAGACGCCCTCGTCTGACGAATTTGAATAAACGAAGAAGCCCACTGTATACAGTTGGCTTCTTCGTTTTTATTCATCAATGTATATAGCTCTATTATAAATCATCGTTCAATCAGTTTATATTTTCCATTCCAGCTACAAGGCTCTTTTTGTTTGTCATCATAAAAAAGATTAACCCTCATTCTTTTTTCATTGATCGTAATAGCCCCGGTCGATCTGTTTATATTTTGGAACATCAATATCTCATTGCTTTTAATTGCGCCATTTTTTCTCGGAAGGAAAAAGGAAAGACTGTCTTCATGTGTTTTTCTAACAATAGCCGATACCAAATCATGAGACATTGATATTCTTTTCCCCTTTAATGTTACTTTAAAAGCATTTGCATCTTTTACAATATAT
Source organism: Lacibacter sp. (assembly GCA_036675885.1). GTDB lineage: Bacteria > Bacteroidota > Bacteroidia > Chitinophagales > Chitinophagaceae > Lacibacter. The sequence goes on from JAKFDY010000356.1 coordinate 21,427, forward strand.
GCATCTTCGTAATTTTTTGCAGGCGATGTAAACACAAAATAATAAACTGAAAGTCCCGAAACAATAATTGAGAGAAATACAACAACAGTTTCATTTATTCGCACCTTAGGCCTCATAGCCTTTATCAAAGAAAAAATAATGTATCGCATTAGGAGATAGCAAATACATGTCCATATGCAAAAAAACAATCAGTGCTATAATAATAAAGACTACTGTCATATTTTATCCTGCATTATCAGACGAAATACTATTTCAACTCCCTGATCTTAATACTCCGGAAGCTTACTTCATTGCCATGATCCTGTATCAAAATATGTCCTTTTTTTGCTTCGCCAAAGTTTGGCCATACTTTGTATTTGCTGATGGCAACAAGATCACGGAAAGCTTGAGAACCACGATCGTATTCCAACACCTTAATACCATTCAGGTAATGCTCTACATGATTGTTGGGGTAAACAACAATGCGTGCTGTATTCCAATTGCCGGGAAAGCGGAAGAAACGTGTTGATTTTTGCGCTTTGATAAGATCATATAATGAAGCCAGTGTTCTGTTTCCTTCACGACCAAGTTTTGCATCAGGATGTAAAGTATCATCAAGCAATTGATATTCCAGTCCAATCGCTGAGCCGCTGTTTTGTTCCTGCAACGTCACAAAATATTTTACGCCGCTGTTTGCAGCTTTTGTTAATTTAAAATCGAACGACAGATCAAATGCAGCAAATTGTTGTTTGGTTACAATATCTCCACCATTTGTTGATTCACCTCCGGTTGATGGCAATACTTTTAAAAGACCATCCTTCACCTGCCATCCTTTTTTAGGAAATGTATTTTTATAAGCGCCCACCCAACCATTTGTGCTCTTACCGTCAAACAATAATTTCCAACCGCTTTGTTGTTCATACGCTGTAAGCTTGTTCGGCATGAGGTTCACAACATAAATTCCTTTGGGAAAAGCAAGCGGTTTGATGTTTTTTGTTTGAACACGGATGTTCTTCCAGAAAATTTTAATACCTGCGTATTCAGGTCGGCCAATGGAATGCACCTGTAAAGCAAGAATACCTTCGTTGGCAGTTAAAGAATCGGCGAGGTATGAAACAGGCACACCATCCAACCATGTCTTCACGGTGTTACCTATACATTCAATGCGCATTTTGTGAAAAACATTTGGCGTAAAAAGTACTTGCCCTTTTGGATTGTATGATCCGGGATATAACCAATCTCGTCTTCCTTCATCATAAATACCAGCAGCCCATTTACGTGAGGATGGATCTAATTCGTATTGGTAGCCATATACTCTTCCCTTGCCATTATTCGCTTTCGCATCGAAGTTGCTCTTGAACTGCACGCCTGAGTTTGTGTTTGTATCGGTCATCATCGTTTCCATTTCCAATACAAAATCACCGGAAAACCGTTGATCACTTACCAAAAAGGAGTTAGGCGAACCCTTTACAGTAGTACCAGCAATGGCTCCGTTCTCTACAGTATAAATAGCAGAGCCTGTTAACTGTTTCCAACCATTAAGTGTTTTGCCATCGAACAGCGATTGCCATTCTCCTTTTTGAGCAAAACTGTTTACTGCAATAAATAATAAAGCAACTGCTGCAATTTTTTTCATCACTCTGTTTTTGTTTAATTGTTTTATACGAGATTAAATTCAGGTTTCCATTTTTCAATGGAATGTTTATAGATCGATTGATTCATCAAATGCACACAAAAGGCTGTGGTAGCACCAGTGATCACATTCGATACTGGTTTTGTTTGTTCAGTAACCGTTTTATGAAATTCCTGCAGCGCATACCAGCTTCCGTCTTTTGATTTTTCTTTCAGAATAGGAATACCGCCTTCTTTTGTCCACTCAATTTTTGTGGCGCCGGTAACGCCGTCTACTGTTTCCAGTTCGCTCCTGGTTTGTTTCTCCGGATAAAATATTCCGTCGTTCATCAGCAACTGGATTGTTCCTTTCGTTCCTTTCAGTTTAAAGAGATACCCATCTTTTTCGTTGCCACAGGTAGCACCAAAATTTCCGATCATGCCTTCTTTGTTATAACGCAGAATGGCTTGCACATTATCAAATGTTTCCCTTCCATCTTTATAATAATCAATACCACCTGTTCCAAGCACTTCGTCAGGATGTGTATTGAAAGCCCAATTGATAAAATCAACCTGGTGCGATAATAATTCAGCTGGTAAGCCGCCGGAATATTCTTTGTACATACGCCAGTTCACTTGCTTATCGGTATATCCTGCGGGTACGGGTCTTCTCCAGTTCCAGTTACGATCCCATCTGCAATCAATCTGAGTTACTTTGCCGAGATAACCCTTCTCGATCATCTCTTTTACTTTAAAATAAAGCGGTGTATAACGATATTGATGACCAACCTGCAATACTTGTTTAGGATATTGCTTTGATAATTTCACCAATGCAAGCGCCTGCTCTGCATTATACGTCATTGTTTTTTCGAGGTATACCTGCTTTCCTGCTTTGATGGCTGCTGCTGCAATTTCGTAATGATTGTGCAGTGGTGTAGCAATGATCACTGCATCAATGCTCTTATCATCAAGTATCTTTCTGTAATCTTTTTCGTAACGGAGATTATTTTGCTTATCAAGTTTTTTTGCCTGTTCCAAACGGAAAGCCAACACATCGCAAACAGCTTTTAATTGAAACTGCTCCGGCATACTGTTAATGACAGTTCCGAGTCCATTACCTCTATCGCCACAACCAATAATACCTATGGAAATTGTTTTAGCCGCTGCAGTTGACCCATATGCCTGCAGCATTTGCTGATGCAGTAAAAAACCAGCGGTAAGCAATCCCGATTGATGGAGAAAATTTCTACGTTTCATGTGCATCATTTAGCTTTTCTTTAGCCACATGTTATTCGCATAAAATTTTCATCGGTGGTTGATGTAATTTACCTCGAAAATTTTATGACTCATTTCATGAGCTGACTAAGTTACGGATTCATGAGTTTCAAAAATGCAGAACTTGCTGTATCTGCTATGCTTCCATTGGCATTCTTATAAACAAAATATGCAGCCAGGCCTTTTTTGTGCCCAATAAAAGCCAAAGCATCCTTCAACCCCATCAGCATTAGTGCATTATCGTAAGCATCCGCTGTTATAGCATCTTTTGCATAAACCGTTACACTGATGAGTTCATTCTTTTGCGGATAACCTGTTTTGGGGTTGATGAGATGAGTGATCTTTTGTCCTTTGCTTTCATAATACTTGCGGTAACTGCCCGATGTGGTGATAGCTCCTGCATCAAGTTCAATAATCTTTTTTAAGGGATGGTTTTCAAACGCATCTTCATTTGGTGATTCGATCCCGATCTTCATTTTCTCACCGCCTGGTTGTTTTCTTCCTTTTATTCTTATTTCACCACCCAACTCTACAATGTAATTTTTCAATCCATACTTTTCCAGCAATGCTGCTAATACATCCACTGAATAACCCTGAGCAATTCCATTAAGATCAATTTTTACACAAGGTTTTACTTTACTCAACCTGTTTCCTTTCAACTGCAACAACTTTGTATTAACGCAGGGAAGAATATTTTTAATTGCAGCAGCATCCGGAACTGTAGTTGTTTTTGTAACACCAAAACCCCAGGCCTGCACCAAAGGCTGCACTGTAATATCAAACAAACCGTTTGTTGCTTTGTAAGTATCAATTGACTTCTTTACAACCTGCAACAAATGCCTGTCAAGGACAATTCCTTTTGGAGAATTATTAAATTGATTGATGCGTGAATACGGTTTGTACAACGAAAGCGAACTGTCGAGGCTCATGAGAACACTGTCAATCACTGATTTTGTAACAGTGCTGTCTTCTGCATAATAAATAATGGAATAGGTTGTGCCTTGCGCAGTGCCTGTAACAACATAACGTTTCCATTCATTCTTTGATGGATACGTAGCAAACAACAATAGAAAAGCAATAAGAACACGCATGTGACAAATGTACTAAGCGGAACTACAATAATAAACTTATGCGCAATCGATTGAAAGAATATACATATTAAACTTATTCAGTGGTTCGAAAACAGCACATGGTTTGATCCTTTTCTCAGAAGTCTATCCATTCGATCTTCCACGCACAACATTGTCAACAACAACATCTGTGCTGTATTGAAACAGACCTGGAAAATTGTTCTTCATCCATCTCACAAGCCGGCTGTTAAAATCGCAATAAACCTGTAACCTGTTTTTTTGTAACCCCTTCAGATAAACCCGGGCTACCTGTTCTGCGGTTTTAACTTTAATCGTTTTGCTTAAGGCTATGCATTCCGGTAATGTATGTTGTCGTTCATATTGCAGCATGGCAGTATCAGTATCCGGTGGATATATAATAGAAATTCTGATGCCGTCATCCTTAGCTTCTTTTCGCAATGATTCTGCCAAACCTGTAATTGCAAATTTTGTGGGGGCGTAGCTGCTGTAACCAATCAATCCTGCATAACCGGCAACACTCGATACAAAACTTAATTGTCCCTTCGATTTTTTCAGCCAGGGCCAGGCAGCTTTTGAAGTGTAAACAGAGCCCAGGTAGTTAACAAATAAACAATTCTCCAAATCCTCAACCCGCTGATCAGCAAACCGTCCGCAGGATGTAATCCCTGCGTTATTGATAACAAGATCAATTCTGCCAAGCCTCTCCCCCGTTTCATTAATTACAGACTTTATTGCATCGTTGTCTGAAACATCAGCAGAAAATATGAGCACATTTGTATTGCCTGATTCTTCAATACAGATTTTTGCTGCAGTTAATTTTGTTATATCTCTTGCCACAAGAACCAGTTTCGCCTGTTGTTGTGCAAATTCTTTTGCAAGCGCCAGCCCGATACCGGAACTGCCACCTGTTATAACAACAACCTTCTCTTTATAATTATTCATATAAGCTTAGCGATTAAAAGAATCATTACTCTCCGGAATAATTGATTCAGTAACGTTAGAACGAAACCGATCATAAGTCATCGGGTATTTGTTTAATGTCCCTTTTCGATAAAATACATGTACAGGTTTTAATTTCAGTTCCGGGAAAATTACATGCCGCAATGATTTTAATACCTGATGTAACAATGGCCGACGGGATGCAAAATAAATAAACTCCGGTTCAGCTTTAGCACCCACACATTGTTTCACCCAATAGGACGTTTGTCCCATTTTTATTTCCCTGCATCCTTCCTGCATTGCCAATGCAATAATTCCGTAAACCAGATTAAAATAAGAATCATATTTATCTTTCCCATGCTCCCTGCCTGCCAGCATAAAAATCAATGTATCCCCTGTAAAAATCAGTACAGCCGAGCTAATGACTTCTCCCTTTACAACAAGACTCAATATTTTGTACTTATTAGTTTGTTGAAAGATGTTTTTAAAAAATGAAAGGTTCAGTATCTCCAGTTTGGTGGACGTTCGCTCCATTACACCCAGGTATAGTTTATAAAACCCTTCCGCAAAATCTTCATCAGGTTCATACAGTACCAATGCCGGCATCGCATTGCTTTCTTTGTATTCCGCTTTTTTGATAATTACGGGTTGTGATTGTTGAATTTTCTTTAACGACAATATTATTTTTCTTCGGTAAGGATGTCGTAAAGCAGAGAGGTACTCTTCAAAATTTTTCCATTCAACATTCAGATTCATGTAAGGAATACTGTTACCGGAAAAAAAGCCTTCCCGTTCAAATTGTTGAAAGCGCCTGTGTTCTTCCTCCCTGAATTCCTTTACGGCCATCAAACTTATACCGAGCTCCTTTGCGAGCATTTTCATTTTTCCTGCAATGAGAGAACATACTTCATCGGCATACACATTATCAGTTATTGAAAGATTTAATTGACCAAATGACGCCGGCAAACCGCAAACAAGAAGTTTTATTTGAAAGAAAGCTGGAAAAAGTTTCTTTACCCAGCTAACAAAAAAATGATCGCTGATAAATAAATCAAGATTGAAGCTGAAAGCAGAAAGAACTGTTGTTGCAACCAGTTTTTCATCGTGGTAAAAAAGAAGATAAAAAAAATCGGCGCCCTCAACTTTGCTGTCTTCCACGATGCTGATAAAATGATGTCGGTGAAAAACATCTTCTTCTTTCACAATACTGTCCCAATGCTGTGGGTCAATTTCATGAATACTTTTAAATTGCCTGATCGTGAGCATAAGGAATGGTTAGAGTTCTGGATAAATGCGGCCAATGGCACCGATGAATTGTTCAATCATTTCCGGCTCTTGTGATGAGGTACAACATAACCGCAACCTCGCCTTGTTTACAGGAACAGCCGGATAAATTACTGCATTCGCAAGAAACCCTTGATTGAATAACTTTTTTGAAAGCGTAAAAGCTTTTTCATTGTGTCCGCAGATTACCGGAACTACAGGGCTTTGCGAATACCCGGTATCAATGCCAATACTCTGAAGACCGGAAATCATATGAGAAGTATTATCTCTTAATTTTTTCAACCTCCAGTTTTCTGCATCAATTATTTCCAGCGATTTTAACGAGGCCGCTGTATTGGCAGGAGATAAAGCCGCCGAAAACATATAAGGAGCTCCTCCGTGTTTCAGGTAAACAATTACATCTTCCCTGGCAGCAATAAATCCTCCATTGGCCGGTATTGCTTTTGATAATGATCCTGTAAAAATATCTATACAACGGGCATCAATTCCAAAGTGTTCATTCACCCCTTTTCCCGATTCTCCAAGCACACCTAACGAATGCGCCTCATCCACCATCACCATCGCTCCGTACCGCTCCGCGAGATCCACGATGCCATCGAGCGGCGCCTCG
>JAKFDY010000357.1:0-4268 GCA_036675885.1 Lacibacter sp.
GTTATACTCAGCAGGGCAAGTATGATCAATGGAGCTGTTATCAGGTTGTTTGGATAGGCTCCAACAGGTGTTTTCATTTGGCCCCAGAAAACAACGAGCATTAAACGGGTAGAATAGAATGCGGTAATAAAGGCACCGGCCAGTGCCGTAAACCAAATCAATTCATTTCCGTTTGAAGCGCTCCAGGCATACCACAGTATCTGGTCCTTGCTGTAAAAGCCTGCACTTATCAAAGGCAGTGCAGATAGAGCCGCTGCACCAGCAAGAAAAGTATAAAACACAACGGGCATTTTGTTTTTCAATCCACCCATTTTAAAAATATTATGTTCATGATGCAATGATTCAATTACCGCACCCGCAGCAAGGAATAATAATGCTTTGAAAAATGCATGCGTAAAAAAATGAAAGATACCTGCACTCCATGCGCCTGTTCCCAACGCAAGAAACATATAACCAATTTGGCTGATGGTGGAATAAGCGAGTATTCTTTTAATATCTGTCTGCACCATGTCACTGCAACCTGCAATAAATAAAGTAAGTGCACCAACAATAGCAGTAATATTCATTGCTACAGGTGACAACTGGAACAACACATGCATCCGTGCAATAAGATACACACCCGCAGTTACCATTGTAGCTGCATGTATCAATGCACTCACCGGTGAAGGCCCCGCCATTGCATCAGGCAACCATGTTTGCAGCGGCAACTGTGCCGATTTGCCCATGCCACCAATAAGCAGCAGTAATGCGATAAATGTAATGTTTGATGAACCTGTTGTAAAGTGAGAAGCTGATTGATTAAGAATTTCAGGAATATTCAAGGTGCCTAATTCTTTAAACAACATGAATAGCCCAATGGCCATTGCTGTATCGCCGATACGTGTAACATAAAAAGCTTTGTTGGCTGCATGGCAGTTAACAGGTGTTTCGTACCAAAAGCCAATGAGTAAATAACTGCATAACCCCACCCCTTCCCATCCGAGGTAAAGCAGTACAAGATTATCAGCCATTACTAATAACAGCATGGCAAATACAAACAAATTCATGCAGGCAAAAAAACGGGCATAATCACGTTCCTGCCGCATAAACGCGGTGGAGTAAATATGAATGAGTGCAGCAACAAATGTTATAATGAATACAAAAACCAGAGACAGGGCATCAACACGAAAACTTACAGCACAGGAAAAATTTTCGGTTTGTATCCATTGCCACAAAGTTTGTGTATAGGCATTATCAACAGGAGGAGTTTGCAAAAACTGAACTCCTATAACGACAGCAATAATAGCTGCTGCAATAACAGTACCTGCACCAATCCATGCAACAATTGCTTTGGGCAATCGTCTTCCTGCCAGGGATAACACCAGGAAACCGGCTAACGGCAAAGCGGGAATCAACGCAAGCAAATTATTCATATCGCATTGTTAATATCAATCAAAAAAATATTTTGGTGTATTTTTCATTTTCAAATTCTCACATTTTCAAATTTTCAAATTGCTTCAGCCTCCACTTCATCTTTCAAAGCGGTAAGCTCTGCCACATCGAGTGTTTTATGCTGATGATATGTTTGCATTACCAATGCGAGTCCTACCGAAACTTCCGAAGCAGCCATCGCCAGTATAAAAAGAAACATGATCTGTCCATCAGGTTGTCCCCATCGTGAACCTGCAGCTACAAAAGCAAGCCCTGCTGCATTGAGCATGATCTCGACAGAGATAAGAATAAAGATGATATTCTTCCTGGTAAGCACACCAATCAGCCCCAGTGTAAAAAGTATGGCAGCAACGATTAATACTGAATGTGCATTAAAAGATGACATAAGCGTATTTTTTAGCAGTCATTTAGTTACTGTTTCTTCTTTCTTTTCAGCTTTCATTTCTTCCTCATTAATAGTTTCATTACCGTTCTGTAAAAACCTATGCTGATATCTTTTTTTATGCTTGCCTATATGAGCAGCGCCAACAATACCGGCCATTAAAAGAAAACCAGTCAGTTCAACCGCAATAATATATTCCCTGTATAACAGTATTGAGACTTCCTTTACAGCAACCACAGACAGATTCATACTTGTTGTATTTCCTTTTATCAACAGCAGCAGCATTTCAGCCAGTAACACAAACGCCAGTACCGAAGGGCCAATCCATATTTTTGGCTGCAGCCATTGTTTTTCCTGTTGCGCTGTATCTGCTCCAAGGTTCAGCATCATTACAACAAAAATCAACAACACTACAATGGCTCCGGCATACAGTATAATCTCCAGCACTGCAACGAATGCTGCGCCCAGCGATAAAAAGATCATTGCTATTGCAAGAAATGATACAACGAGGTACAGCAATGCATGTACAGGATGATAGCGTGTTATCACCATGATGGTTGCAGCAATGGCAACAACGGATGATATGTAAAACAGAACGGGCATAAATCAATGGACAATAAGCAATAGACAATTGCCAATATGAATACAACTCAGCACTAAGCATTCATCATTCACTACTAACTTCAGGGCAGCAAACTGCGCACATCCACCGGCTCTTCTTCATTTTCTCCTTTACCTGTTTCTTTCACGCCCGCATCAAGACCTGCCACCTTATAAAAATTATAACCTGGATATTTTCCCTGGCTGTCAATTAATAAATCTTCTTTTTCAAACACTAAATCCTGGCGTTTGTATTCGCCCATTTCAAAATCTGGAATTAATTGAATAGCATAAGTTGGACATGCCTCTTCGCAATAACCACAAAAAATGCATCGTGAAAAATTGATACGAAAAAATTCAGGATAGCGCCTGCCATGCTCATCTTCAGTTGCCTGCAATGCAATGCAATCAACCGGGCAGGCTGCAGCACAGAGATAACAACCAACGCATCGTTCGCCACCATCCGGGTCTTTCGTCAGTACAATCCGTCCTTTGTATCGGGGATGCAGTTTTACTTTCTCTTCCGGGTATTCGATCGTTGCACGTTTTTTAAAAAGATGCAGGAACGTTAACCATATTGTGCGTATGTGACTAAACATATAAAACCCTTTTGCCCTAAATCCCTAAAGGGACTTAAGAAGTTTTAGAAATATTATTACGATATCAGCTTATGTTTTTCATGGCATCACCTGTTGTGTCACTCATGCGAACGCTATTGGTCTGCATCCTGACATTTATCGTCGGGACTTGTGCGTTCTGTTTTCCATTCGGCAATTGTTATTCGGTCAGTATGCCACGCAACAAAAGCTTCATTCATATTCTGCAGTTTGCCGCAAAAGAAAAAGAACTAACATATCCATTTATCACTTCAATCCATTTTCAAATTTTCAAATTCAAAAATTTTCAAATCCTCGCCATTTACCCTCTTATCCAAAGCGCAATGGCGCCTGTTACCAAAATATTCGCCAATACCAATGGCAGCAACAGTTTCCATCCTGTTTCCATCAACTGATCGTAACGTGGCCGTGGAAGCGATGCCCGCAGCAGTATAAAAAACAGGATGAATGCAAATGTTTTTAAAAACATCCATGCCCATGGCGGCAGAAAAGATGGGCCGAGCCAGCCACCAAAGAACATGGTTGCCGTCATAGCCGAGATAAGCGTAATGCCCAAATATTCGCCAATGAAAAACATCCCGAACTTCATTCCCGAATATTCTGAATGATACCCTGCAGTGAGTTCACTTTCTGCTTCGGGAATATCGAAAGGCAAACGATGTGTTTCTGCTATGCCGGCAATAAAAAAGATAATGAGCCCCACCGGCTGTTTAATAAAGAACCATATATCTCTTTGCGCTTCCACAATATCAGTAAGCTTAAAAGAACCGGTCAGCATCACCACCCCCATCAAACTCAATCCCATAAACACTTCATAAGCGATCATCTGCGAAGCACCACGCATGGCCCCCAACAAAGAATATTTATTGTTTGAAGCCCATCCTCCCAACACAATACTATATACACCTAATGACGACATAGCAAGAAAGAACAGCAGACCCACATTCAAATCGGCCACTATTATAGTTGGCGTAAAAGGAATAATGACAAAACTCATGAGCACCGTAGCCACTACAACTGCAGGTGCAGCAATGAACACCCACTTATCGGCAAATGGTGGAATCCAGTCTTCTTTAAAAAACAACTTTAATGTATCAGCGAGTACAATAAAAATACCGAGAGGCCCGGCACGGTTGGGGCCAAGCCTGTCCTGCCACATAGCCAGCATTCTGCGTTCTACCCAAATAAGACCGGCAGCAATATTCAGCAGCACAAACAGTACGCCGAGTACGATCCAT
>JAKFDY010000358.1:0-28170 GCA_036675885.1 Lacibacter sp.
GGCATCGATCTACTTCCGATCCTTACAGGTAACCAACATGTTTTACCAAGAACATTTTACTGGCGCATTTTTCAACGCCGCAATCAACACGCCATACTTGATCACAACTGGAAATACATTGTTGATGAAAGTGGTGAACACCTTTTTGATCTATCGGTTGATGAAGGTGAACGCAATAATCTTATTACAACCAAACCTGCAAAAGCAGAAGAGTTGAAGAAAAAATATAAAAGCTGGGAGCAATCGGTATTAGCGCCGCTGCCGTTGCAATGATTTTGTTTGACCGGTTGGTGAAGACACACAACCGGGGCGTGCTTTTTTCATTTACATACCAACAACGGCAGAGCCTTCCTGTTTTATACACCTGCGTTATTGGTGGGGATGCCGATTATGCGACTGTAGATAGCAATTAAGTTGTTGTAGATATCAATTAAGTGATTGCAGCCTGTAATTAAGGCACTGTAACATGCAGTTAAGGCAGTGCAGATATCGATTAAGCATCCGTAGACATCAATAAAGTTATTGTAGATATCAATTAATTGATTGCAAGCTGTAATTAAGGCATTGTAACATGCAGTTAAGGCAGTGCAGACAACGATTTATTTACTGTAACAATTGATTTAAGCGATGTAATTATTGCATAAGTGACTGAAACGGAAGGATTTCCGGAGAATGAGATTTTTTAAGCTCATTCTTCTCGGCAGCAACGAAAATTATCATTCTAAACAAGTGGTTTTTCTTTTTTTGATTCGGTTGGTGAAAACACACAACCGAGGCGTGCTTTTTTCATTTGCATACCAACATCGGCAAGAGAGTCCTGATTATAAATCCAGATGCCAACTTGATATTTGACTAATTATGTCTTCATTTTTTTTCCGGGTAAACCCAATATAATGGATAGCACCAAATGATCCATAATCAGTAGCTCTGAGTTTTCTTGGATCTAAATAGAAATAGAGATACTGAACGTCTTTTTGCGATGTCAACGTCATATTAGATTTTCCTAACTTACTAAATAAAGTATCAAACCTCAGAGTGTCTAACCGTGCTTTTAATATCAAATCATAAGAATAGAGCCTCAAACCATTTGTTCCTAATGAATCCAACTTCCAGAAATATGAAAGTTCATTAATAATCTCAGAACATTTACGCTGCTTTGTTTCTTTTGTTTGAGTGTGCGCATTTAAAGACAACGCTAATAGTATTAATGCGAAAATAATTCTCATTGGTTAATATTTTATTTTTAAATGACTTTTTAGCATTTGGCTTTCCAGGTAATCCTGTTAAGTGTAAAATTGAGAAGAATTGGCTCGAATGAATTAACTACCTACTACAACAAGGAAACTCAAATTTTATTGTTTGACTTTTTCTAACAACTTTAAAAAATGTTTGATCATAGTTTTTGACTATACTATCACCAGACATGACATAATCCCAAATTTTTTCATTACCCGGAACACAATAACAGATGCTTTTCAATGTATCAATGTTTTTCTCAGACTTGTAAATTATACTTCCAAAACAACCTGTTTGAGATTTAAACTTCTCAATCACAACTCCATTAATGACAAGTGGCTTAATCTGATTTTCTAAATACTTTGAACAATCAAAACCGCAAGAAGAAATAAATGCGAATACGATCATTGACAGGGAGCATCTTATATTAACTGATTTCATTGCTTAGGTTCATTTATTTTTTCTTGCCAATGGTAGGACTTCGTATCTAATATACCACAAACTCAAAAATAAAGATGCATTAATATAATCATCTGCAAAATATGCACAATAAAAAAGCGGCTCTTTTCAAAGCCGCTCTACTGTTTTCATTGCAGGTTTATATTTTGAATAACCATTCGTGTATATCTGCTGCTTTCCCTTCACGTATATCAGTTAAACGACGTTTTATTTCAGGAGAAATCGTCCATTTATCTGTATCAAACTCCATCACAGTGTCTTTATAACGTAATTCTTTGATCATGGAAATGGTTGCTGCAGTACCTGTACCAAACACTTCTTTCAATGTTCCGTTTTGGTATGCTTCCACTACTTCATGAATACTGATGGGTCTTTCTTCAACTGTTAAACCCATGTCTTTCAGAATTGCAATTACACTGTCTCTTGTAACACCGGCAAGAATGGTTCCTTCATCAAGGTTTGGTGTAATGGCTGTGTTACCAATAATCACAAAACCATTCATCATACCAAATTCCTGTAAGTATTTGTGTTCAACCGCATCGGTCCACAATACCTGGTCGTATCCTTTTTTCTTTGCTTCGTTTGTTGGATACATTGATGAACCATAGTTCCCTGCTGCTTTTGCAAAACCAACACCACCCGGTACTGCACGAACAAAATGTTCTTCCACATATATCTTCATCGGCACTGCATAGTAAGGACCGGTTGGACAAAGAATGATCATGAACTTATATTTATCACTCGGCTTCACACCAATTACATCATCATTCGCAAACATGAACGGACGGATGTACAGTGAATGATCCTTTTTCATCGGGATCCAATCCTTATCAACTTCAATGAGCTTACGCATGCCTTCTATAAAAATTTCTTCAGGCACTGCAGGCATCTGCATACGTTCTGCTGATTTATTGAAGCGATTAAAATTATCAAACGGACGGAAAATATAAGCCTCTCCATTTTCATGACGGTACGCTTTGATCCCTTCGAAAATACTTTGTCCGTAATGTATAGCTGCATTTGCAGGAGAAATGGTAATCGGTTGATAAGGTTTAATCTCTACATTCTTCCACTCACCATCTTCATAATCGGCTACCAGCATATGATCAGTAAAATGTTTACCAAAAGGAACATTACCCAGATCAAGGCTGCTCAGTTTACTTGTTTCTGATTTTGTAATTAAAATTTCCATAGCACCAATCATAACTCGTTATTTTTGTGATGCAAAGAAACGAAAAAAACAAACAAGGGTTTTACTGCTCATCAACTATGTCGTTTGAAAACATTCAACTTACTGACGATCAATTGGCCGATCTCTACGGCAAACAACTCGTACTTGTTGAAAAAAGCGACAACACGACCAAAACTGAAACCAAAGCAGCAAAACCTGCCATCGCCGCTGAGCCTGTGGCCGCTACTGCTCCTTTGCAGGGCATCACCGGCAAAAACAAGAAGCAGTTTGTGTGGCTGGTGGAAGAACATTATTTCCCTTACCTGAACGATGCCGATTTCCAGTTCCTGGGCGATGTATTAACCGCCTGTAAAATGAATATGGAAGATATTGCCCTGGTGAATGTGGCCAATAACCGTAACCATTTCGATGAGCTGGTGCTGCAATTGCAGCCAAAGTTCGTGATGGCATCGGGTGTGCAGGTTGATGCATTGCCCATTCAACCTGCCGATTACCGTGTGCAGGAGCAACAGGGTTATTTATTATGTTGCACTGAAACACTGGAAGCGATCCGTTCTGATAAAAGCAAAAAATCAAAACTATGGCTGGCATTAAAACAAATGCTGGGCCTGTAAACCTGTTTATGCAACAACTCATTTTCGCCAGCGGTAACCGGCACAAAGCCGAAGAAATTGAAGCCGCTCTTCCGGAAGGTTTCCGCATTCTCACCATGAAGGATGCGGGAGTTGATGAAGAAATTCCCGAACTATTTGATACACTCGAAGAAAATTCAAGGCACAAAGCAGAGTTCTTAGCAGAACGCTTGCAACAGGATTGTTTTGCTGAAGACACGGGGCTTGAAGTGGAAGCTCTCAATGGTGAACCGGGTGTACGTTCGGCCCGTTATGCAGGCGAAGGAAAAGATTTTTCTGCCAATACTGATAAGCTCCTTACAAATATGCTGGGTCAAACCAACCGCAGGGCACGTTTCCGCACTGTTTTTTCGCTTATCCTTGATGGTAAGCTTTACCAGTTTGAAGGAATCTGTAACGGCACGATTTTAGAAAATAAAGCAGGAACAGGGGGATTTGGATACGACCCTGTATTTTTACCCGACGGAAGCAGCAAAGCTTTCGCCGAAATGACGATGGAGGAAAAGAACCAATATAGTCACCGGAAAAAAGGGCTCAACCTGATGATCGATTTCCTCAAAAAAAGTTAAGGAGAAACCAAGATGCAAAGCAACCAAATGATTCCTGATACCGACTTAATTAGTGGATGCATTTCCGGCGATCGTCGCATGCAGAAAGCTCTGTACGACAAATATGCCGGTAAAATGTACGCCGTTTGCCTCCGCTACATGGGCAATGCCGATGATGCACAGGATATATTACAGGAAGGATTTGTGAAGATCTTTAAAAACCTGGAACGTTTCAGAGGCGAAGGATCATTTGAAGGATGGGTACGACGCATTTTTGTAAATACCGCTATTGAACAGATCCGTAAAAAGAAAACAGACTTATCATTAACAGAGAAAGAAGAAAGTATTGAATACAAATCCGTTTCGGCGATTGAAAACATCAACGAAAAGGATTTGCTCAGGATCATTAAAGATTTATCACCCGGCTACAGAAGTGTGTTTAACCTTTATGTAGTGGAAGGATACAGTCATAAAGAAATTGGCGAGCTGTTGGGCATCAGCGAAGGCACCAGCAAATCGCAATTGGCAAGAGCAAGAATGATCTTGCAGGAAAAAATTAAACGCTGAGCTGAATAACAATGAACGACTCCAATCTTCAACAACTACTTCTGCAAACAGAAGTTACCCCGCCGGAAATGGTTTGGAAGAAGATTGCTATTGATCTTGATGAACTGGAAGCAGATAAACCATTGCAACAGCAAGTCCTGCAACTGGAAGAGGAAGCTCCTTCATTTATTTGGGAACAATTGCAACCTGCATTAGACGATCTCTCGATTCAAAAAAAAATATACCCGGTTGAAGAAACTGTTCCTGCAACTGCATGGGAGCAAATTGAACAGCAGCTGAATATAGAACAGAACGATGCATACGTTGCTGCAACTTTACAATCAACGGAGGTAGCACCTCCTGCTGATGCATGGTCGTTTATTGAAGAATCATTGGAAGAAAGTGGGGCGAAAGTAATTTCAATCAACAGGAATTCTCCAAAACGTTTTTACCGTATGGCAGCAGCAGCTGCTATTACCGGTGTACTTGCATGGGGAGCTTATCGTTTGTTGAATAATAATTCAACTATATCAACTCCCCCAATCAGCATTGCAGCAAATCCAGCTGAAGATAAGCCTGTAACAACTCCTGTAACAATCTCACCTGATACAAATATTACAACTGCCAAAGAGCCTGCAGTTGCAACAACAAGCCGTATCCAGATCAAAGAACGCATCAAACAAAAATTAGCTTCACCTGATGCATTGGCATATGCTGAAACACCTGATCATAGTCTTGAAAATAATGTTGCGTACCAGGGCATTCATCATAAACAAGCTGAAACAAAAAAAGAGACAAACGGCTTTTCTGAAAGTCAATATTTCATGGTGTTGAATGATAATGGCGAGTTGGTTCGTGTGTCGAAAAAGATCAGCAACCTGAAATGTGCCGGCACAACAACTAATGCGGCCACAGCTCTTCAATCGAAAGATTGTAATGAACAGATCAAAGTTTGGCGTGAAAAAATGGCGATGGCAGCTGCTATCTCTGCTTCAGCCGGTGATATTGATCTCAATGCATTAATCAACAGTACTGATCAGAAATAACACTTATCAACTTCTTCATGTCACGCATCAAACTCACTTTACCCGAACAATTTTCGTTCACCGCAACTATTCCTGTCCGCATTACCGATCTCAACTATGGCAACCATGTTGGCAATGATTCAGTGCTTTCCATCATCCACGAAGCAAGAATGCAGTTCCTTACCCATCATGGGTTTTCAGAACTGAATTGTGGCGGTGTAGGTTTAATTATGAGTGATGTGGGAATTGAATTCAAAAAAGAAATCTTCTATGGTGATGTTTTATCAGTAAACATTGCTGCCGTAAACTTTACTTCAGTTGGTTTTGACCTCTACTATCAAATTCTGAATAAAGAAAATCTTGTTACTGCACTCGCAAAAACCGGGATGGTTTGTTACGATTACGGTAAGAAAAAAATTGCACAGGTGCCTGT
Organism: Lacibacter sp.; assembly: GCA_036675885.1. Lineage (GTDB taxonomy): Bacteria > Bacteroidota > Bacteroidia > Chitinophagales > Chitinophagaceae > Lacibacter. The sequence continues at coordinate 6,072 of JAKFDY010000358.1, forward strand.
TGAGGTAAGGGAGAAGTTGGGGAATGGTCAATAGGCAATGGTGAATGGGCAATAAGCAAAAACAGATTCTTCCTTCAAACAATATTTAGAACTGAATTTCTCTGCGCAAAACTCCTTTGCTCCTTTCTCTCCCGATTGTTATCGGGATAAATACGCCAAAAAAAGCTTGCAGTAATTACTTCATCAACTTAATTTCATTGAGCAGCAAAGCAGCATAGTTGCTGTTTAATTGTACCAGCTCATTGTACTTCTGCACCGCATCCTGCTTTTTATTTTGCTTTACATGGCAAAGACCGATGTAGTAGATAGTCGTTTCAAAACCTGGCTTCAGTGTATTGGCTTTGTTGAGATGTACCATCGCTTCATCAAATCTGTTCAATGAGAAAAGTGAAAATCCTAATTCAGAATAAGAAAGATAATTCTGCTCTTCAAAGCTGGTTGCTTTCTGTAAATAAGGAACAGCATCACTGAATTTTCCAAGATCGTTATAACACCATCCGATGCGGTAATGTATTTTCTTTTCTGTACTGTCTAATGAAAGTGCTTTCAGAAAATCTGCCAATGCAGCAGCGGTATTCTTCTTTGCATCTTTATACAAATCCCCTCTTGCAATATAAACCTTCTCATAATTGGCATTGAGCTTTATCACCTGGTTAAAATCAACCAATGCTTCTTCTACCCTGCCTAATTTATATTTCGCAAATCCCGCTTCATAGAGCGAACGAAAACCTGTTGGTTCTAATTTTACAGCCTGTTGAAGAATTGGTAAAGCAATATTGTATTGTCCCAGTTCATTGTAACACCAGCCCAACTCGTAATGAGCGGCTGCAAAAGTTGGCTTTTGTTCAATTGCTTTTTTGAAAAGTGGAATGGCCTCTGTGCATTTTCCATCACGACGAAGCTGACGGCCGGCCTGGTAATTTTCTTCGGCTTTATCTGCCTGTGCAGAAGCTGCCATGAAGCCAACTAAAGTAATGATGAGTATAAAGAGTTTCCTGCACATTGGTTCTGTATTCAATCACAATAATAACGGAAGCTGCTGAAAGATCGATCAACTGTTCCAGATCTTCCAGCTTTCTTCGGCCTGTATCACCAACATATCTCCCCCGTTTTTGATCCTTGCTCCATGCTCTTCGGCTAATTGCAGAAAAGCAGTTTTTTCAGGATTATAAACAAGATCGTAACAGAGATGATGATTGGTAATGTATTGATACGGTAATGATGGTTTATCATGCACATTCGGTTGCATACCCAGGGGTGTAGTGTTGATAACTAACTGGTATTGTTGCATAACAGATTCATCAAGGTCTTCATAACGGAGCATATCGGCCGAATTCTTTCGGGAAACATACTTGTAACCGATACCCAATTGCTTTAATACCCATACCACTGCTTTTGCTGCACCACCTGTTCCCAACACCAATGCCTGTTGATGATGAGGTTTTAGAAACGGTTCAATTGATTGCCTGAAACCAAGCACATCAGTATTGAAACCGGCGAGTTCACCATCTTTTATTTTGATGCAATTACAGGCACCTATCTCCTGTACTGCTGCTGATTGATGATGCAGGTAAGGCAATACTTCTTCTTTGTAAGGAATGGTGACATTGATACCTTCCAGTCAAGCCACATCTTTCAACAACTGTGGAAACTGATCAATTGAAGAGATAGGATACAATTCATAATTGCAATTGCTGATCCCTTCCGCTGAAAATTTCTCCGTGAAATATTTTTTTGAAAACGAATGACTCAACGGGTATCCTATCAAACCAAATTGACGCATTATGCTTTCTGTTTATCGAGGAACATATGGAAGGTGTCGCCACGTAAACCTAATCGCATTGTTTCAAGCGGAATTACTTCTGATGGAGCAATATTTCCCAGGTTCACATTATGACCAACCAATTCAATAAAGTAAAGTTGCTGTGCTTTTTGTGGCGCTTCCCAAATGATCTTTTCCTCGGGGATCTGGGTGAGAATTTCCTGCACCAGACCTTCACGCACTTCACCACTGCCACGATAAATACCCACATTACCGGCTTCACGGGCTTCAGCAATTACATAAGTAGATCCAGCTTCCAGTTCAGCACGCATCAGTTCAATCCATTTATAAGGGGGGATGATGTGCGCCGCATCTTTACTGCCCACTTCACTCAATACCGTTCCGTGCTTCGTCAGTTTTTCAATATAACCGCATTTCTCTGCATGCGGAATTTCAATGGAACCATCGCTTACTTCCATATAAGAAATGCCATATTCCTTACAAACACTGATGTAATCTTCAAATTGGTTACGGATCAGGAATGCTTCAAACAAAGTACCGCCGAAGTAAACCGGTATGTTATGAGAAGCATATACATCGAGTTTGGCACGCAGGTTAGGTGAAACGAATGAGGTACCAAAACCCAGTTTCACAATATCTACATGTGGCTCAGCAATACTCATAAAGTTCTTGGCTTCTTCAACACTCAGCCCTTTATCCATCACCATTGTAATGCCATGGTTGCGGGGTTTCTTATTACGTTCAGGAATCTGTGTAAGGTTAAAATTCATCGACATACTTTTTTTGATCGCCGCAAAAATAGGGAAGCATAAGCAACCTGCAATTACAGATTTACTGACAGTGATCAACTCATCGATTGATCTTAAATGGAACGGGAGCGTTTGTAACGGGCAATAATGTCCACTACTTGTGGGTGCTGCATCAGTTTAGGCTGCAGTTCGATGAGCTTTTTAATGAGCTTCGGAGCCTTTGCCATGGCATATTCCAGTTGGGTGATAGCCTGTTTGGTTTTGCCCACTGCAAAAAAGATAGCAGCCCGGTAAAAAATAAATACCGGTTTACTGCCGGTTGCTTCATATGCAGCAAGGGCATATTCATCGGCATTATCCAATAAATCGGCTTTGAGCATACATTCAAGGATGGCGCTCCAGCCTTTTACATTTTTTGGTCTTGATTTGATGACGTTGGCATAATGCTCAATAGCAGTTTTGTATTCGCCTATTTCCACAAGAGCCATGCCCATTGCAAGGTTATACTCGGGCTGTGTGCGATGGATACGCAATGCCTGTTGCAATTGCTTGATGCCGCTTTCATACTGGGCTTCATTAATGTAAGTGCAGGCAATTTTATAATAGAGTTTGCTGTCTTCAGGATTCATGTGAGAAGCTTTGCGGTAATGAAATCTTGCCTGTGCATATTGGCCCATCCGGTCGTAACAATAACCAATTGCTTCATGAATCACTTCTTCAGGTCTGCTGAGTTCAAGCACCTTCTCCAGCATTTCAATGGCATCTTTGTACTTACGCAGGCGAATGTATGCATCACCAATGTTTCGGTAAGCATAGTCAAACTTCTCATCAATGGCAATACAGTACATGTATGCATCAATGGATTTCTCATACAATTTCAAACCTTGATAGGCGGCTCCGAGGTTAAACCAAGCCAGTTCACTGTAAGGATTGTCGTTGATGATATTAAGATGAAGTTTGATGGATTCTTCATTACGACCGGTGAAATCGGTCCAGAAGCATATTTTATATAGCGCTTCTTCGTTGGTGGGTTCTTCTTCGAGAATCAGCTTCAGGCAATCGAACACTTTTTCAAATTCTTCATAATCATCGTACACATCTGCAAGTTCAAACAACAACTCCAGTCGCTCTTCTCCGTTAAATAACTGCAGGCCTTCTTCAAGCAACTCCACAGCTTTCTCCTGCTGATCCAATGCCAGGTAAGCATCGGTGCGGAGAATAAAAAGGTTGATATCGTTATGATCAAGCAGTTCGGCCTGGTCAAGCACTTCAAGAGCAGCTTTGTATTGACGTGTAGCCAGGAGTAAGTCTGCCTTTTTCACCAGCAAAACAGAAGAATAGGGGTAGATTTCAATGCCCAGTTCGGCGGCCTGCAATGCCTGGGGATAGTCCTCCTTATCGTCAAAATGGTCTATCAGTTTTTCAAAACTTTCTTCTTCGAGGAATGAATGCGAACGCCCGTTCTTCAGATTTTCAAAAAGACGGAGCAATTCCCTGATCTCTTCCTTGTCGTTTCTGGAGGGGTTTTGTTTCATGTAGTTGCGGGGTGGGTTACTGTAATTTACCTTCTATTTCAGAAAATTTACACCAGCCATGTAACATTTAGTTATCAACATACGTTAATATACTTGTAAATTTGTGATAAGTGGCTTGACAGTTCCCTTTAATAATCTTTAAATTTGTAAGCAAATGACAACCAAAACAACATATCGCCAAAACTTTCTGCGGAACAGTTTACTGATTATGAGCTGTTTTGCTGTTTTTTATTCTGCTTCTTCTGCCACTTATTACAGTGGTGGTGGTAAGAAAAAGGATAACAAATCAACGCTTACCTCACTTAATCTGAAAAACAACCCACTGAGCCTTCAAAACGGATTTCGTTTTAAGAGCGGTTTTAATTTCTCAACTACCAATAACAACAACCTTACAATGCGGGGTAACACTATTACCTTTCAGAAAGGAAATAACCTGTATGTGTTGCCGGTGAAACAGAAAGTGGTCTTCAGCAAGTTTAAGACTCCACAAAAGGAAATCAAATAAAAGAAAACCCCGATTCATCATCGGGGTTTTCTTTTATTACTTATTCTTTCGAATGTCTTTAATCTCTTTGTACGTCATTTCACGATAACCTGTTTTTGGTGTGTCAAACATTGCTGCAGGCACAGGATCAAAACTCACTTTATCTGCAATACAGGTCACTTTCATTTTACCTAACTCCGATTCATATTCAAGCGGAAAGCCCGGCAGGTTTTTAAACTGTGCACCGTAATCTTTATTCTGGAACACAAGATCAGTTGTGTAGTACACTCTGAACGTACTGCCATCTTTCAACTTGGCAATTGCCAGTTTACAGTTGTAGCCAAGTATCTTCTTTGTTTCGGCCTGGTATTCGAACTGGATACCAGCATATTTGCTGTTACGATCTTCGTAATCATCCTTTGTCATGCGAATAAGTATCTTCTGCTCACCATACTCGTTCATCACCACTGCATTGCCTTGTCTTGAATCGTGCAGGGTAATTGTTTTGCCTAAGATGCTCGATAACTCTGTACGTGTGTTGATGCCTTTAAAGTAGATCTTCTGCGTAGCACCATCTAACAGGTCGGCAGCTTTTGTTTCGTTGTTCCCGGTATTCACTACAATATTGTAGGTCACAGTTCCCTCACCATACACTTGCTGTGCACGCAAAGCAGCGAATGGAGCCATCAACAATAAGAATAAAGCCGTTCTAATTAAATTCTTCATTTTTTGTGTTTGTTCGATACAGGTTAAAGATATAAAAATAGTATACCAAGTTGCATTGTCTGGAAAACAAAAAACCCCGACGCTTCGGTCGGGGTTCTATAGCTTTTGTTAAGATTATTTTTTACCGCTTGGTTTCTTCATATCCTGCACTTTCTGGTTGGTTTGCTGTATTTGCTCCAGGCGCTCCTGCCATTTTGATTTGGTTACAGGCTTCTTTTTATTCTCCTGCATTTTAGCATGGATCTTTTCATCGCTGATAATAAACTTCTGGATCACAAACTGCAAGCCCAGTGTTACAATGTTTGATACTGTATAGTACCATGTTAATGCCGAAGGAAGACTGTTAAAGATGAACAACAACATGATCGGGAAGAAATAGATCATGTATTTCATCACTGGGTTATCCTGTGTTGGTGTCATCTGCATGTTGTAAGCAGAGATCAGGAAACTGGTTAATGTTGCCGTGATGGTAAACAAACTCACATGATCGCCATAAAATGGAATGTTGAATGGCAATGTAGCGATGGTATCATAAGACGAAAGATCTTTCGCCCAAAGGAAGCTTTCGCCACGCAAACCAATATTTGCATTAAAGAAACTATACAATGCAAAGAAGATAGGGATCTGTAACAATGCAGGAATACATCCACCCAATGGATTTACACCAGCCTGGCGAAACAATTTCATTTGTTCCATACTCATGGCTTGTTGATCGCTGCCGTGTTTCTTTTTCAGCTCATCAATTTCAGGACGCAGCACTTTCATTTTTGCACCACTTAAATAGCTTGAATATGTAAGCGGAGAAATGATTAAACGGATGAAGAAGGTGAGCAACAGGATCACAATACCCATGCTGCCGATATTCCTGTCGAAGAAATCGAACACAGGCATCACCACAAAACGGTTGATGTACTTTACAAATGCAAAGATGCCATAGCCCAACTGCACATGACTTTCGAGCTTGTTGCCAATTGCTTTGAGAGTATGAAAATCGTTCGGGCCATAATACAATTGCATTGGAACAGTACCTTGAGATGCACCTGCAAGATTGAAACGCAAAACCGATTTTACATCCATCACCTTTTGCAATGAATCATTTTCTTCGTTAGGTACAGTCCACGTTGATTCACCGTAAGCGAATGTAGAACCTGCAATGATCGTAGTATTGAAGAACTGCTGTTTTACACCAATCCATTTTGTTTTGTCGCCAAACTTTTTGCTATCACCTGTACTTGCTGCATTAAAATCATAATCACCATCTTCCAGGTAGCCAACATTACTTTGTCCTTTTTCATATTTCAGATCTTTCTCCTGTTGCTTGGCTGTAATATCCCAGTTAAGGTTGAGGATGCCTTGTGTTAAGAGTTTATCAGCACCATTCAATTTCACATTCCAATCAATGAGATAGCTGTTGTTCTTAATGGTATAAATATGATCAATTGATTTTCCTGCTGAGTCGGCAATGCGAAACGTGATGGTTTGTCCATCGGCCGTTTTTGTAATGCCTGCATTGGTAAAATTCAATTGAGAAGTGAGCGCTGCTTTATTATCACCTGTAACAACAGAATAGATCAATTGGTGAGCTTCGCCACCCAATAAAACCTGCTTGCCATCGTAACGTTTGTAGTTCTTTAATTCAACTGATTTTGGGTAACCACCTTTGTTGGTAAAGCTCACCTTCATCAATTCATTTTCTACAACTGTGAGTTGTTCTGTAAGTGCTGGCTGAAATTCGCCTGCTGCCTGCGCTTGTTGTGCAGAATCAAATTTCAATGTTGCCGTTTTCAGGGAAGCAGTATCAACCAACTTGCGTTTAGCTGCTTCCACTTTCGCTAAAGAATCAGCTGTTTTTTGTTTTTCGGCTTCAAGGGCACCTTGCTGACGTTGGGTAAAGAAGATATAACCAAACAACAGCACCATCATCGCAGCAAAGCCAATAATCGTATTCCGGTCAAAATTCATCTGAGTATTTATTTTGGAGCGGCAAAGGTAGGCATTTGGAGGGAAGTACGAGGTTAGAAGTACGAGGTACGAAAAGAAGAATCAAGGCACAAGGTACAAGATGTAAAATCCAATGTCCAGGCTCCAATATCCAAACAGTTCCAAACTATAGTTAGCTTCTTCCTTGGGCTTTGGATTTTGGGTTTTGTGCCTTGAATCTTGTACCTTGTTCCTTGTCACTTGTACCTTGGCTTTTCTTCAGCGCTTTACCATTTCTTTTACAATAACTACTTTTACTCTTCGTTTCTCTTCTTACTTTAACCACGTTGCTGTTCCCGCTTTAACCAACCAAACTTTTAAAATCATTTAATTATGAGTCAACAGGCCACGCCCATGTACGCCGGGGAAGCGTATGTGCCCACCCAAACCGATGAACTGCTTTGGTGGTTAGCTACCGCAGAGAAAGAACTGATCAAAGATTGTGTGGTTGACCGCAACCGCTACCGGATAGTTGGTATGAGTGTTCTTGCCACCTGGATATTTGCCACACTTGCCTGGACCTATTTCTTTTCAACTGTTATCGACAATGTGTTTCTTTATGTTGGAAGTGGTGTGTTCATGGGTTTTGTGATCCTTAGCATCGACCGGGCACTTATCAAGGGCATCAATCAATTCAATAAGCGAAAGATCACTCCTCTCCTTTTCCGTGGGTTACTGGCATTAACCATCGGCACGTTTATGGCACAACCTGCTATTCTGTACATGTTTGATAAAGAAATAAAAATGCAGGTATCGCTTGATAATGAAAAACGAAAACTCACCAAGCGAACTGAACTTGATCTGTTATACAAGAACCGTAAAGATGAATTGCTGAAAGAAAAAACAGCTTTGCAAAAAGACCTCACGGTAAAATATGCAGATGTAAACACAGCACGTGAAAAATTTATTGCCGAAACCGATGGCAGTGGTGGCAGCGGCAAAGTAGGCATACAGGATATTGCCATTGCCAAACGCAACGAATACCAGAAGCTTGATGAAGAATACAAAGCATTGCAAACACAACATCAGCAACGCATTGCTGCCATTGATGAAGAACTGAACGGCATGGAAACCACCATTAAAAAACAGGAAGCTGAATTTTTGAATTATCTCAACACAGGTTTCTTAACCCGTATTGAAGCAATGAATAACCTGCTGAAAGAAAATGACGCATTACAATTCCGATACTATCTTATTCTTTTTATTTTGATGTTGATTGAACTGATGCCGGTAATTGCTAAAACATTGTTACCTGTTGGTGTGTACGATGAAAAAGTAAAACAACGTGAAGCTTTGGAAAAACAAATGGCCGAAGAAAGTCTGGATTATGAACGTGAAATGAAACGCCTGTACAATAAATTATCCATGCAGCAAGACACTGAAACCATGGAAGAGTTTTTCCGCATGCAAAAAGATGAACAGAAGACCAAACTCAATCACTTTGGTAAAGACTGGAAACGAAATGATGAAAATGTGCAGGGCTTCTGGGAAAAAATTAAGCAGCAGATGATTGGAAGACCGGAGAATTAGTTGAGAGCAAAAAGTAATTAGTATATAAGTAAAAAAGTGAAGACTGATTGGTCTTCACTTTTTATTTTTTCAGCTTCTATTTTCAATTTATCGTTAGATCATCTCACTTTCAAGCAACGGATTTTTGATCGACTGTTGCTTTTCAGAATATTCTTTTGCTGCTTTAATAAAGTGTACAAACAAAGGCGCCGGGCTTTCAACCGTGCTCTTTAATTCAGGATGATATTGCACACCAATAAAGAAAGGATGCTTGGGATTTTCCATAATCTCCACTAAGCCTGTCTCCGGATTTTTACCACTAGGTATCATACCAGATTGCTCAAATGCATCCAAATATTTATTGTTGAATTCGTAACGATGACGGTGACGTTCGTTGATATGCAGGCTTCCGTAAATCTTCTCCGCCAATGAACCTTCTTTAATATCGCATGGATAAGAACCCAAACGCATGGTACCACCTTTGTTTGTGATCTTCTTCTGTTCTTCCATCATATCAATTACAGGATCGGGAGTATCAGGGTTCATTTCAAATGAATGCGCATCTTTTAATCCTAATACGTTTCTTGCGTATTCTACGCAGGCCATTTGCATACCCAAACAGATGCCAAAGAATGGTAATCCATTTTCACGTGCATATTTAATGGCCGTGATCTTTCCTTCAATACCACGGTTACCAAAACCTGGAGCAACCAACAAACCATCAAGCCCCGTTAATTTCTCTGCCACATTCTGATCAGTAATAAACTCACTATGCACATTCACCACATTCACTTTGCATTCATTCATGGCGCCTGCATGAATAAAGCTTTCAAGGATTGATTTATATGCATCCTGCAGCTCAATGTATTTTCCAATCAAACCAATATTCACCTGGCTCTTTGGATATTTCAGTTTATCGAGGAATTTTTTCCAGTTTTCTAAATCAGGTTCAGGAAAAATAGTTACACTGAGTTTCTTTAAACAGATCACATCTAATTTCTCCTTCAACATAAACAGCGGCACTTCATAAATGGTAGAAGCATCGCTTGCTTCAATTACCGCTTCAGGTTTTACATTACAGAACAAGGCGATCTTACGACGTATTTCTGTACTTAATGGTCGTTCTGTACGACAAACAATAATATCAGGATGCACACCTTCCTGGCTCAGCATACGCACACTGTGCTGGGTAGGTTTTGTTTTTAATTCTTTTGCTGCTTTTAAATAAGGGATCAATGTAAGATGAAGAACAAGGCAATCTTCTTCCGGCAGCTCCCACTGTATCTGACGCACAGCTTCTATAAATGGTAATGATTCAATATCACCAACGGTTCCACCAATTTCAGTAATCACAATATCATACTTCGAATCTTTACCCAATAATAACATACGGCGCTTGATCTCATCGGTAATATGCGGCACCACCTGCACTGTTTTACCGAGATACGCACCTTCCCGTTCTTTAGTAATTACTGTTTGATAGATACGTCCTGTAGTAACGTTATTCGCCTGTGTTGTATGAATGTTGAGAAAACGTTCGTAGTGTCCCAGATCCAGGTCAGTTTCTGCACCATCTTCTGTTACAAAACACTCTCCATGTTCGTAAGGGTTAAGTGTACCGGGATCTACGTTAATGTAAGGGTCGAATTTCTGAATGGTTACTTTGAACCCACGGGACTGTAACAATTTGGCCAACGATGCGGCAATAATTCCTTTACCCAATGATGATGTAACGCCACCGGTTACAAAAATGTACTTGGCCATAAAATTAATTTACGAGTTTAGAGACCTACCGCAATGTAAAATGGAAATAAATAAATAGTGGAGGTCATGCAAACCTACGATGATTTTTTTGATTGAAAAAATCGGTTGGCTGGGTGTGGAAAAACTATCTGAAAAAACAAAACCTGCAACTTATTTCAGCTTATCTGAGGACGGAAAAAACTGATTTTGTATATTGGCTCATACATTGATATGAAAACTTCCTTCATTTCCTTATTTCTATTGACGATTACGCTTTCGCTTTCAGGCCAAAAGAATCACCAAAAAGCCTTTAATCCTGAAGGATTTTCAACCTCGATCATTAAACTTAATGCTCCAAAATCACCAAAATTAGTGTCACTATCATTTTCCGGCTTGGAGGTGTATGATAAACGTAATGACTCTTCGTTTGCTGGATTTTATAAAACGAAATATTCAAGCAACAAGTCATGGGTAACTATTCTGAAAACAGAAAAAGCAACATCTACCTCTGTTTACTCATTTCTTGAACCGCAAATATCATTTGATCGTCAATCAAACTATCGACTGGTGCTGTTAATACGAAAACTTTGGTTATCAAAGGAGATAGAAAACACCGAAGTAAGAGATCATAATATTAAAATGCAAAAAGCTTTGCTACCCGGTATTATTACCTGTTTTGAGTTTTATGCAAAACAAGGTGAGCTACTTACTCCATTAATGAGATTTGATACAACAATTCTTCACCACAATCCCAACCTATCACTTATAGATGAGGAGTTACTTCAAGCTACATTAACATCAGCCATTGAAAAACTTTCGAAAACCAACTACCGACAAAAAATAGAAACTGGAAGGACTTATTCATGGCTACATGTAGACAGTGTATCAACCAGATCAAAGCATATTGACGTTTTGCATACAACGTCTTTTAAAAAAGGCGTATATCTAACTTATGATGATTTCAAAAACAACAGGCCATCCATACATGATTTTGAAATAAAAAAATCTGACTATTCTCACACCTTGTTTGTAAAAGATGAACAAGGCAATCAATATCCCGTTCGCAAAATCTGGGGATTTTCAGACGGTGAAAATCTTTTTATTAAAAGCGCAGACATTTTTTTTAAACTGGAAAAGTTTAATAATAATTTTTATTGTTGGGCTTCAAAAAATGTAAGTATGGTTACAACAGTCCCGATCGGAAATATCATTGGATTAGGTTTGATATCCGCTGCCACGGGTACTTATGGAGGTAATGCAGGAAGAAAAACAAAAGCTGCCCTTTTCTTAAAGCTTTACCAACTTGATCTTGAAACGGGACATTTATACTAAGCTACTTCCCAATACTCTCGTAGCTCGTTTTTATACCTTTTATGAGTGATGAACTGAAGCCGCTGTGTTCCATTTCATTAAGTCCGGCAATGGTGCAACCACGTGGCGTAGTTACTTTATCGATCTCTGCTTCAGGATGCGATCCTTTCTGTATCAACAATTCAGCAGCACCATTTACTGTTTGCGCTGCAATGAGTGTAGCTGTTTTTGCATCGAACCCAATTTCAATACCACCTTGTATGCTTGCACGGATATAACGCAACGCATAAGCAATGCCACAAGCACCAAGTACCGTTGCGGCATCCATCAACTTTTCATCGATCAGTGCAACACGACCCAGTTGAGAAAAAAGATCATGCACATAATCGAGTTGTTCCTGTACTGTATTAATTGAGCTGATGCAGGTCATGCTTTCCTGGATGGCAATAGCCGTGTTAGGCATGGCACGGATGACAGGCATATTTGTTCCCACCCACTCCTGCATGTCTTTAATACCAACGCCGGTAATTACGCTTACCAATACATGTCTTGCAGCATTGAGTTCCTCTTTTATGTCGAGCAGCACATCTTTGATCTGGAAAGGCTTCACAGCAAGTATCACCAGGTCGGCATAACGCACGGCTTCTTTATTATCGCTTGAAACCATCACGCCTTTACCTTCAATTTCGGTGAGGGTTTTAATATTCCGCTTGGTAATAATAATGTGGCTGGGCAAACAAAATCCACTTTTGATCAGTCCTTCTGCAATGGCAACTCCCAGGTTTCCACCTCCAACAATGGCAATCTTTTTATTCATAACTCGATTTTTTGCTAATAAAATGCCGCAGCGATTTTCACTGCGGCATGCTTTCGTTACAATGCTAAAATTAAGATTTATTATTTCAACGTAACAATTTTCATTTAACAGATCACAGTGCAGTTAACGCATGTTCGCTTTCATGACCAGCCAGTAAGTTTTCAATTGCTGTATCATATTTTTCTTTCCAGCTTAACACTGTACCCCACTCCATGCCATCAACTTCAACACTTCCGTTGGTAACAACACCAAGCTCAGCATAAGGATGATTACCCAATGCTTTTTTGAAAGCCGCCACTTGTTCTTCTTTCACGGTAACTACCACACGGCTTTGTCCTTCACCAAACCAATAAGCATCTTTACGGATGTTACTATCATTGGCAACTACATCGAACCCTAGATTATTGTTGAATGATGATTCAAGCAAGGTTGTAAACAAACCACCTTCACTTACATCGTGTGCTGATGCAATTAATTTTTGTTTGATGAGGGAAGCTATTGTTTGCTGCAATACAAATTCTTCTTCAAGATCAAAATGAGGTGCCGGGCTATACTCAACTTTATGCAATTTGTGTAAGTATTCACTTGAACCAAGATCAGCAGTTGATTTACCAACTAAGAAAATAACATCACCTTCTGCTTTAAAATCAAGCGTCATCTTATCGTTGATGTTCTCCAGCAATCCCACCATACCAATTGTTGGTGTTGGATAAACTGCACCATCGGGACTTTGATTATAGAAACTTACGTTACCTCCTGTTACCGGTGTATCAAACTTTTTGCAAGCTTCACCCATTCCTTTAATGGCATGCACAAATTGATAATACACTTGCGGATCGTAAGGATTACCAAAGTTGAGACAGTTAGTGATGCCCAATGGTAACCCACCGCTGCAAACAATATTACGTGCCGCTTCACTCACAGCGATCATTGCACCTTTATAAGGATCAGCAAAAACATATTTACTGTTACAATCGGTTGTTACAGCTAAACCTTTGGTTGTTCCTTTTACATGAACAACTGCAGCATCAGTTGGTGCATTGGTACTTGAGTTCCCTGTACCCACCATACTATCGTACTGATGATAAACTGTACGCTTGTTGGCAATGTTGGGTATTTGAATGATCTGTTCAGCAACTGCTTTCAGATCGTTTGGTACTTCAATGCTGTTTACATCAAAGGCTTTTATTTTTTCGAAATAAGCAGGTTCTGCATATTCTCTTGTGTATTGTGGTGCACCACCGCCCAATACTAATTCGTAAGCTGGCAATTCTGCTTCCAGTTCACCATGCATATAAAATTTCAAAAGACCATCCGTTGTTACTTCACCAATTTCAGAACAAGGCAAGTCCCACTTTTCAAATACATCTAACACAGCTTGTTCTTTTCCTTTCTCTACCACCATCAACATACGCTCCTGGCTTTCGCTCAGCAACAGTTCCCATGTTTTCATGTTTTGCTGACGGGTTGGTACTTTGTCTAAATCAATCCGCATACCCACTTCACCTTTTGCACTCATCTCAGCAGTGGAACAAATAATACCCGCTGCACCCATATCCTGCATACCAACAACCGCTCCTGTTTGAATTACTTCCAGGCAAGCTTCCAGCAATTTCTTTTCCTGGAACGGATCACCTACCTGCACGGCTGGTAATTCTTCTGCACTCTCAGCAGTGATATCGGCACTGGCAAAACTTGCACCGCCAATACCATCTTTACCTGTTGCACTACCTACAAAGAACACCGGGTTACCTTCTCCAAGTGCTGTTGCAGAAACCGTTTCACCGGCTTTTACGATGCCCACACTCATGGCATTCACGAGTGGGTTTGTATGATAACAATCTTCAAAATAAATTTCACCACCAACTGTTGGCACACCAAAACAGTTACCGTAATGACCAATGCCATGTACAATACCGCCCAGTAAATGCTGCGTTTTTGCTTCTTTCAGGTTGCCGAAGCGAAGAGAGTTGAGTGCAGCAATTGGCCTTGCACCCATGGTAAAAATATCACGGTGGATACCTCCAACACCAGTTGCAGCACCTTGAAATGGTTCAATGGCCGAAGGGTGATTATGACTTTCAATCTTAAATACAACACCAAGGTTATCGCCGATATCCATCAGCCCGGCATTTTCTTCTCCGGCTTTTACTAACATACGTCCGCCTTCACGGGGTAATGTTTTCAGCCATTTGATCGAGTTCTTATAACTGCAATGCTCACTCCACATACCACTGAAGGCGCAGAGTTCATTGAAGTTGGGCGTGCGGCCAAGTTTCTGTTTAATTAATTCGAATTCTTCTTCGGTTAACCGAAGCTGCTGTGCGGTTTTTGCTGTTATTTCCATGATGTGTAAGAAAGCGCAAAAGTACAAATGCAGCGGCAACAGTTTGACTGTATGAAAAGAAATATTTTAATTTGCTCCCAATTACATGACATATTTACTGTTTGCTGTATACCTCGTTCTGTTCAGCTGGCTAATTACCAGGGTGAAATTCATTCAACAATCGGGGTTACCCAATTACTGGCTTATTGGATTATTTGTGCTGAAAGTTGCCGCAGGCGTTGCTTATGGTTGGTATTATACCACCATACCCAATTATGAATTATCAGCAGATAGCTGGAAATTCTTTTTTGATGCAAAGAGCGATACGCAACTTCTTTACCAAGACCCTTTGCGTTATTTCACCAGCATTTACGATAATCCTTATGACAGAGATTACCGCCACCTTTTCTCCAGCGTAAATTCTTACTGGAACGATCTGAAGCATACTTATATGGTAAAGATTGTTTCGCTGTTCAATGTATTCAGTGGATCGAGGTATTATGTGAATGTGATCTTTTATTCATTTATTACCTTCTTTGGACCCATTGCATTTATACGTGTAATGAATGATGTATTCCCCGATCGTAAACTGCTGATCACCTGCGGCACATTCCTTTTCCCTTCTTTTTTATTCTGGTCATCGGGTATTCATAAAGACGGGCTCATCTTTACATACATTTCTCTTATTGTATTTGTTATGTATTTCGGGTTGAAGAAAAACAAAATGGATATCAAAGAATTTTTACTCGTTGGTTTATTATTGATGCTGATCTTTCCGGTGCGTAACCATGTTGTGCTGGCTTGCATTCCCGGTTTATTTGCCTGGTGGCTGGCTGAAAAATATTTTAAACGTAAATGGATGGCATTTGCGTTGGTAACTGTTCTTGGTACCGTTGCATTCTTTTCGGCAAAATATATTCATCCAAAACTTGATCTTCCTATATCTATTACTTTACGAAATAAAGATTTCATCAGCTTAGGTGGCAATTCATTTCTACCGCAACGAAAACTTGAACCAACATTTACCGGCTTTGTTCAAAATGCACCACAAGCGCTGAACCACACATTGGTTCGGCCGTATGTTACAGAATTTTTATCGCCGCTTTATCTTGCCAGTGCGTTGGAAATATTATGCATCTGGATATTAGTATCGGTATGGTTCTTCCGTTTCACTGATAATCCGTATAAGCATTCTGTTGTACAGTTTCTGTTTCTTGTATCAATGGTGTTACTGTTACTCACCGGTTATATTGTTCCGCAGTTAGGTGCAATTGTTCGTTACCGTGCTATCTTTTTTCCATTTATACTCGTTCCCATCATTGCAACCATTGCATGGAAGAAAAATAAATTAGAATAAATTACATATAACGCTTTTTCACACTAACAAACGTTATAATTGGGAAATTTGCTGAAATTTTTTAGATTAAAAACTTTTTCAATCGTAAATTAGCAGCGCAAATGCAATATTTATTGTTTTTCTAAACTTATCAAAGCGGTAACACATGTCATTGTCAAAACTTGAGTACATCTGGCTCGATGGTTACAAACCAACACAAAGCCTTCGCAGCAAAACTAAAATTGAAAAAGACTTCAGTGGTAAATTGGAAGATTGTCCAATGTGGAGTTTCGATGGTTCTTCTACTGAACAAGCCCCAGGCGGTTCATCTGATTGCTTGTTAAAACCTGTATATATTATAACAGATCCACAGCGTAAAAATGGCTTCCTCGTTATGTGCGAAGTATTGAATGCTGATGGTACTGCACACGAATCAAATGGTCGTGCAACAATTGAAGACGATGATAATGATTTCTGGTTTGGTTTCGAACAGGAATATTTCCTTTGGAATCCTGAAACAAACAAACCTCTTGGTTTCCCTGATGGCGGCTACCCTGGTCCTCAAGGTCCTTACTATTGCTCAGTAGGTGCAAACAATGCATATGGTCGCAATATCATTGAAGAACATTTAGATGTTTGCCTGGAAGCAGGTTTAAATGTTGAAGGTATCAATGCTGAAGTAGCAGCAGGTCAGTGGGAATTCCAGATCTTCTCAAAAGGTGCAAAAGAAGCTGGTGATCAAATCTGGCTCGGTCGTTATCTCCTCGAAAGAATCGGTGAAAAATATGGTATCTCTATCAACTGGCATTGTAAACCTCTTGGTGCATTAGATTGGAACGGTAGCGGTATGCACGCTAACTTCTCTAATACATTGTTACGTACTGCAGGCAGCAAAGATATCTTCGATAAAGTTTGTGAAGCGTTCCGTCCTGTAGTAAAAGAACATATCGATGTATATGGTGCCGATAACCATTTACGTTTAACAGGTAAACACGAAACAGCAAGCATCTTCGATTTCAGCTATGGTGTTTCTGATCGTGGTGCTTCTATCCGTATTCCTGTTCAGGTTCCGAAATGGGGCTGGAAAGGTTACCTGGAAGACCGTCGTCCAAACTCAGCTGCAGATCCTTACAAAGTAGCTGCACGTATTATCAAAACAGTGAAATCTGTAAAAGCATAATTACTGAATAGAACTTTCAAAATCCCCCTTGTAAAAAAAGGGGGATTTTTTTTCACCATTACTTCCCCTGAAAAACCTGAAATTCGCAACGCAAACCACGTTGTATTATTTTCAACTGATTGTTGCCATTGTGCTGATCAAATTATTAAATACACTTTATGTCATTACGTTACCAGGCTATTAAAAACTTATCAAATCAGGAGAACATTGAAGTTGGTTCGCCCACAAAAATCACAGCGATTTTTTGTCAGAATGTTTTTACGATCAAAACCGCACGTGAGTATTTGAGTGATGAAGCATACAAAAGTCTTTTCTCTTCTATTAAAGGAAACAAAAAGATCGACCGCAGTAATGCCAACCAGATTGCAGCAGGTATTCGCCAATGGGCCGAAAGCAAAGGCGTTACACACTACACACACTGGTTTCAGCCATTAACCGGATCAACTGCAGAAAAGCATGATTCGTTCTTTACATTAAAAGGCGATGGCACTGCTATTGAAGAATTTGATGGTGGAGCACTCATTCAACAGGAACCTGATGCATCATCATTTCCAAGTGGTGGTATACGTGCAACATTTGAAGCACGTGGTTACACCGCATGGGATCCCTCCTCTCCTGCTTTTATTATGGAGATCGGAAATGGTAAAACACTTTGCATTCCCACAGTGTTTGTTTCCTACACCGGTGAATTACTCGATTATAAAGGGCCTGTATTAAAAGCATTGGAAGCTGTAAGTAAAGCAGCACTTGATGTTTGTTATTACTTCGATAAAAACATTACCAAGGTTACTCCAACACTCGGATGGGAACAGGAATATTTTGTGGTGGATGAAGCGTTATATAATGCACGCCCTGATCTGTTGCTGACCGGACGCACAGTGTTTGGTCATCAATCAGCAAAAGGTCAGCAGCTGGAAGATCATTACTTCGGTTCTATTCCTGAAAGAGTATATGCTTTCATGCGTGATTTTGAAAATGAATCATACAAACTCGGTATTCCATTACGCACACGCCATAATGAAGTGGCGCCTGCACAATTTGAGTGTGCACCAATTTTTGAAGAAGTAGCAGTTGCTATTGATCATAATTCATTGTTGATGGATGTGATGGATCGTGTTGCACGCCGTCACAAGTTAAGAGTGTTGTTACACGAAAAACCATTTGCCGGAATTAACGGAAGCGGTAAACACAACAACTGGAGTATGAGCACCGATACAGGTGTAAACTTATTGGCGCCGGGTAAAACACCCAAGACCAATTTGATGTTCCTCACCTTCTTTATCAATGTTGTTCGTGCAGTAGAACAGTATTCTGATATTCTGCGTGCTTCTATTGCAGGTGCCGGTAACGATCATCGTTTAGGTGCAAACGAAGCGCCACCTGCTATCATTTCTGTTTTCGTTGGTAAATACTTAACTGAAGTATTAGAGGCAGTTGAGAAACGGGTTACTACAAAATTTGATGAACAGGACGAAGCGATTCTTAAACTCGATCTGCATAAAAGTATTCCTGAGTTGATGCTGGATAATACAGACCGCAACCGTACTTCACCATTTGCGTTTACAGGTAATAAGTTTGAATTCCGTGCTGTTGGTTCAAGCGCCAATTGCTCAAATGCAATGACGGTGCTTAATGCAATTATGGCGCAAACATTAACTACGTTCAAAGAAGAAGTTGATACACTCATTGACAAAGGTGAGAAAAAAGAAATTGCCATTATGCATGTATTGCAACGCTATGTAAGCGAAAGCAGGAAAGTATTGTTTGAAGGTGATGGTTATAGTGAAGCATGGGCAAAAGAAGCCGCAAAGCGTGGTTTACCCAATGTAAAAACAACACCATACGCTTTAGATGCAATGATTACGAAGAAAGCAAAAGAACTGTTTGAAAATACAGGCGTATATACTCATGCTGAACTGGAAGCACGTCATGAAATTGAACTGGAGAAATATATTAAACAAGTGCAGATCGAAGGGCGTGTAATGGGCGAACTTTGCACCAGCCATGTGTTACCTGCTGCTATCAAATACCAGAATATACTCATCAATAATATCAAAGGATTAAAAGAAATTGGTGTAGGCAAAGAGTCTTATGCCAACCAATTGCAGATACTTGAAAAAATATCGTTGCACCTTAATAAGTGCAGCGACCTGGTGGAACAAATGATCGAAGCACGTAAAAAAGCAAACGTGATTGATGATACCCGTGCTAAAGCCATTGCTTATTGTGATGATGTGAAAGGCAAATTCTTTGATGAGATACGCTACCATGTAGATAAGCTTGAACTGCTGGTTGATGATGCCAGTTGGTATTTGCCGAAGTACAGGGAATTATTGTTCTTGCGTTAAGCTACTTACTATGTTAATTATACAAAGGCCTGCAGATTGTTGCGGGTCTTTTTGTTTTCATCACAACTGCTTGTTAAACAAGACAGGGAAATACATTAATTAAAAATTCAAAAACTTGGAGTTACAAAAGCTTACATTTAATTTAGAGCTATCAGTGATTGGCCTTACTATTATCTAATAATTATGAATATATTCCAACACATTGCAAGATCAATTATTAAAAGATCATTTCATTTGTCTGTTTGGACAATTGAACAATTTCATGATATCGCTTTATATGAACAAAAGGCAAAGAAATTACAAGAGCTTCCAGACGGGACTCTTGGAAAAGATATTGCAAATTGCTTAGATAAAAACGGTCTGCGTTTACTCCCAAACTATGAAAGCCACGATTTAAAACATGTATTGCTGGATTTTAAAATGACACCTGTTGATGAAATCAGAATGCAGGCATTTATGCTGGGCAACAGAAACTATAGCATTCCCAGTTTTGCGATTTTTGCTTTTGGAGCATTATTTCTTCCTGATTTATGGAAAACATTCTATAAAGATTTTTTAAATGGACGAAACGCAAAACCAATCAGCACATGGACAATTGAAGAGTTTGCACATTGCCAAACAAACACACTCAGAGACATCGTATTTAACTACTCGCCATCACATCACCACTTTTACGACTTTACAACAATAACAAGATTTGGTGCTTATACAGCAATTGTCGTTGGAACATTGGGCATGTTTATCTGCTTGCCTTTTCTATTCTCTTCTTCGGTTGCTGATTTAATTGGTGCAGGCTTCCCTTTTTTAGGTGCTGCAATAATTGCAAGTGCAGGCCTTATCGCTTTGTCAAATTTGGCAAAACAAACGAGGTTAAAAAGTGAACCTGTAAAAGTTCTATAATTCTTTTGCATAGTAGTTTGTCAGGGGACACAACAAACAATCCAAAATAAAAAGTCCCCCGTTACTGCGGGGGACTTTTCGTTATTTCATTTTGAAACCTTCCAAAAACTTCGTTGTGAAATTTCCTTTCCGGAAATTTTCATCGAGCATTAATTGCTGATGAAATGGAATGGTTGTTTTTACTCCTTCGATTACATACTCACTTAATGCACGGCTCATGGTATTGATGGCTTCCTCACGTGTACGGGCAACTGCAATGATCTTGGCGATCATCGAATCGTAGTAAGGAGGAATCACATAACCGGCATATACATGCGAGTCGATGCGAATGCCATGACCACCGGGTTGATGTAACGTGGTGATCTTACCGGGTGAGGGACGAAAATCGTTGTATGGGTCTTCGGCATTAATGCGGCACTCGATAGCATGCATCTGTGGTTCATAATTTTCACCACTGATCTTTTCGCCCTGCGCAATCAATATCTGTTCTTTAATAAGATCAAAGTTTGTTACTTCTTCTGTTACACAATGTTCTACCTGGATACGTGTATTCATTTCCATGAAATAGAAATTGCGATGCTTATCAACCAGGAACTCGATTGTGCCCACACTTTCGTAACCAATAGCAGCTGCGGCTCTGCAAGCTGCTTCACCCATTGCTTTACGCAATTCAGGTGTCATAAATGGTGAAGGTGATTCTTCCACCAGTTTCTGATGACGACGTTGAATAGAACAATCACGTTCACTTAAGTGACAAACCGTTCCATAACGGTCACCCGCAACCTGTATCTCAATATGGCGAGGCTCTTCTACAAATTTTTCCATGTAGATACCATCGTTCTTAAAAGAAGCTCCTGCTTCCTGCTTGGCTGTATCGTAGTTACGTTCCAATTCTTCTTCATTCCAAACAACACGCATTCCTTTACCACCGCCGCCAGCAGTTGCTTTTAAAATAACAGGATAGCCAATCTGGCTTGCAATTTCTTTGGCCTGTGCAGCACTTTCTAACAATCCGCCACCACCGGGAACAACGGGTACACCGGCTTTGATCATCGTTTCTTTTGCCGTGATCTTATCGCCCATTGAACGGATCTGATCAGGTGTGGGACCAATAAACTTGATACCGTTTTGTCCGCATATCTCAGCAAACTTTGCATTCTCTGCTAAAAAACCATAACCGGGGTGAATGGCATCTGTATTGGTGATCTCTGCTGCAGCAATAATGTTTGGTACGTTGAGGTACGATTCAGCACCTGCAGGTTTACCAATACAAACCGCTTCATCAGCAAACTTTACGTGCAGGCTTTCACGATCGGCCGTTGAATAAACAGCAACGGTTTTAATGCCCATTTCACGACAGGTGCGGATGATA
>JAKFDY010000359.1:0-27584 GCA_036675885.1 Lacibacter sp.
CATTTCTTCAGCAACAGCTGCATGATAACTAACGGCAATCCTGTTATTACTTATGCCAGAGATGTGCAGCAGGATACCCTGCCACCACCACCTGTGTACATTACTAAGATTACTGCAAAGGCTGCAGACACGATGTCTGCATTATCTAACGGCCCTGCGCAACTGCCCTACAACAAGGCACAGATTTATTTTGAATTCAGCGCCCCGCAATTTATCAATGAAGATTTTACAAATTACAGTTACCGCTTGTTGGGAGGCAATGATACCGGTTGGTTTATGTCTGGCAAATCGCATAGTGTTTATTTTGCGAGTCTCCGCCCCGGTAATTATACATTTCAGGTAAGAGCAATGGGGTTTAATGGTCACTGGGGGCCGCCCACGGTTTACTCTTTTATCGTTAATGCTCCTTTCTGGCAAAAAAGCTGGTTTATTGCATTGATGATTGTAGTTATCGGTTTGATGATCTATGCACTTTATCGTTACCGCATACAACAATTGATCCGCCTGCAAAAAGTACGTAACCGCATCGCCACCGATCTGCATGATGAAATTGGAGCCAACCTCACCAATATCAGTATACTTTCCAATCTTAGCAGAAAGAATTTACCCGATAAGGCCAAGGCTGAAGATTTTCTGCAACGCATTTCCGAAGAAGTTTCTGCTTCATCACAGGCACTGGATGATATTATATGGAGCGTAAATACCAGTCACGATACGTTGGAAGAAACCGTATCAAGAATGCGCCGTTATGCTGCGGAGTTATTCGATGCGGCTAATATCAGTTATGAACTTTATCTCGATCCGGCGTTCGAAGAAAAAAAACTTGCAATGGAACAACGGCGTGATATTTACCTGCTGTACAAAGAAGCTGTAAACAATATTTCAAAACATGCAGAAGCAAGGCAAGTGAATATTAAAATAGATATTGCACATAGCCAACTGCGGATGCATATTGCCGATGATGGAAAAGGATTTGAACCCGGTAAAAAAAATCACCGGCATGGATTGCAGGGTATGAAACAAAGGGTGGAAAAATGGAAAGGAAAGATAACCATTGCATCAGGAAATGGTAAAGGGACAAGTATACAAATACAGTTGCCGCTATAAAAATTAATTATCTCATCTAATACAAAAGGATCAGTTGTTACAGCATTTAAAAAATTTAATTTAGCACCAGTGCCCATAAGCATCATCATATTTGAAGATAATGACCGCCTGCGCCAGTCGCTGGCTTACCTGTTGCAATCAGCAACGGGCTACGAAATACTAGGTGATTATGATAATTGCGGCGATGCCGCAAACATAATCAGAGTATATGAGCCCGATGTGGTATTAATGGACATTGATATGCCGGGACAAAGCGGCATTAAAGGTGTAAGCATGATAAAAGAAGCACGTCCGCAAACAGCTGTTATCATGTACACCGTATTTGAAGATGATGAAAAACTGTTTCAATGTCTTTGTGCGGGCGCAAACGGTTACCTGCTTAAAAAAACAGCTCCCGAAAAAATATTTGAAGCCATCCGGGAAGTGATGGAAGGCGGGGCGCCAATGAGTCCTTCCATTGCAAAAAAAGTGATTGAAAGTTTTCAACCGGTTAAAACAAACAATCAATACAATCTTACCGAAAGGGAGGTGGAAGTATTACAATTATTATCAAAAGGACACAGCACAAAAGTGATTTCCGGTAAACTTGATATTGCTTTCAACACCGTTCGTTCCCACCTGCGAAATATTTATGCCAAGCTGCATGTAAACTGTGGCAAAGAAGCCATTGCGAAAGTGCTGGCAGAGCATATTCATCTTTAATCCCCGCTCATACTTTATATCATCTGCTACAAAAGGAGGATTGATTTCTTTTATAGCGCATGCGAATTTTACATGATCATTTGTCGGCCCTGCACCCTTACAATCCACAACCTTATGGTGAAATCTGTGTGATGCGTGCTGATGGATCGGATATTCGTGTATTGACCGACAATCCTTTTGAAGAAGCCACCCCAGCGTGGTTGCCGATAAAAAAGAGAACGTAAAAATGGAGTGTGCCAATGAGACTTGGTGAGGAAAGAAGAAAGCAAATAAATGGTAACAACCTTGAATATTATTTATCTGCATTACAGGAAAATATTTACGCTGACATGTATGTAAACTGTGGACTGAACCTTGTTTGCTTCAATATGCCGCAACAGCAAACCATATAACCCATTTACAAGCAAACTCAAATACCATGCAACCACAAGATGTTATTGAGATAGAGAAAGCCGGAACGCCAAAGATTGTTCCTTTTCAACATGAACGGCCTGTTTCAAATGCAGCCATCGTCCGCATTATCATCGGCATTGTTCTTTTATTAGTGTTGGTTCATATTGGATTTTATAATACCTATATTCGCCACTTCCCCGGTTTTGCAGATTATGTCAGGCCCGATGGCCGCAAAACCCATTTCAACTGGATCATACATTTTCACGGCATGATGATGATAGGTTGGCTGCTCATGCTGTTGGTACAACCCATTCTTATCCTGAAAGGAAAAGTAAAACTGCACCGATTGGTGGGCCGGTTGAGTTATGTATTGGCGCCATTGGTGTTGCTCTCAATGTACTTAGTCGTCCATTCCAGTCTTCATCGTGCCTTGCCACAGGATGGACAAATAGCAGTTGTAGCCAGAAGAATGGCCTTGGACGTACCCGCCATTTTATTCTTTGCTACACTGTATTTGCTCGCCATTTTTTATACACATAAACCGGCACTGCACAGTCGATTTATGTGTGGTACAGCTTTTATGTTGATGAGCCCGGCTTTGGGCAGGACATTCAGGGTTTTCCTCGATGCCAGTCGTGATGGTAGTATTGACATATCCAGAAACATTATTGTGATTGTTGCAGGAGTAATTGTCGTTGTGGATTCGTGGCGAACAAAACGTATTAGCCCCTTTGCCGTGGTGCTGGGCTTTGTGGTGCTGAATAAAATTATCTGGAATACCAGAGAAACAGCTCTTTGGCACTCAATAGCAAATGTGATAGCAAAAATGTTTTGAGCAAAAGCAACAATCAAAAAAATACATTCCAAGGCACCCTGTTCCCGAACAGCAGTAAGAGTCAGCATAAAACCACTTGCTATGAAAAAGTATTTAACAAAAGCCAATGCATTCATTTTCTTTCGCAGCCATGATATTGGCTTTTTTATCCATTTCGTTATCCTTGTGTTTTTAGGATGTTCCATGCTGGTTTCAAATAAAGTTGTTTTTTCAACTACCTCTTTGGATAAATTGGATCGTTCCGGCATCATCTCCTGTGCGCCTGGTTCTCTTTTAAATGAGTCTTTTGATCCGGCAATAGAAGAAGTTCTGACCAATGACAACCGCCAGCCAGCCGGAGAAATTCACAATGGTGTTTATTATATCAAACTCGAAATCCGTGAAGGCAACTGGTATCCGGAATCAAAAGAAGGAGCGCCGGTAAAGATCAGGGCATTTGCAGAAACGGGGAAACCATTGCAGGTGCCTGGGCCACTGATCCGTGTACCGGAAGGAACAGAAATCAGAGCGACGATAACCAATCATATACAAGGACAAGCGCAGGAATTGTATGGTTTCTATTCAAGGACTTCGGCACCCGGAGGACTGAATGACAGCATCATTATCGCCCCTGGTGAAACGAAAGAAGTAATATTTAATGCCGGTGTTGCCGGCACTTATTTCTACGCAGTGAAAGATACAGCAGGGAAGAGAGGGGGCATTACACCCTACATAAAAAATCAACTATATGGTGCCTTGATTGTGGATTCAAAAAATGAAATACCTGATCCTGACGAACGGATCATTATGATCGGAGCCTGCGCAACGAAGTTGGATTCAGGTTTGTACGCAATTCAATTTGTAATGAACGGCCTCAGCTGGCCCTATACCGAGAGATTACGGTACCGGCAAGGTCAAAAGGTGAGATGGCGGGTCATCAATGCAAACCCTCTGGTGCATCCTATGCACCTGCACGGATTCCCATTTATCGTTAACAGTTTGGGAAGCATTCATCGGGATTCTGTTGTTGCTAAAAAGGATGAGCGTTTGGTGGTAACCCAGACACTGGCAGAATCAAGAACCATGCGGATAACCTGGATCCCCGAAAAAGAGGGTAACTGGTTATTTCATTGTCACCTGGTTGATCATGTACTTCCTTTAACTTTTTTGAGAAAGATGGAAACAATGGATCATACCAATACTAACCTGAATGCACATGCCATGGACGCCATGGGCGGTTTGGTCATGGGAATTCATATCATTGCTGATAAAAAGTTTGCGCAGAAGACAATTAAGTATCCGGTTGCAGAACGAAACCTCACACTTGTAATTGGAGAGACGAAAGATTATTCTGGTAACAGCTCCGGCAAAGGGTTTCAACTCTGGGAAAATGCCCGCCTGAATGGCGCAGTCGGGCAGGGAAGAGCCACTTCGAATGAATTCAGTATACCGGGACCTCTGCTTGTTTTGACCAGGAACCAGCCTGTAGCTATTAAAATCGTAAATACATTAAAAGAACCCACAAGCCTGCATTGGCACGGACTGGAGATCGAAAGCTACTACGATGGCGTACCTGGTTGGGGAAACGCCGGGAAAAAACTTGCTCCGCTTATTCAGCCCGGCGATTCGTTTACTGTACACTTAAAGCCACCCCGTGCAGGTACCTTTATGTATCACACCCATATGCACGACTTGCAGTTGCTTCAAGGATTGTACGGCCCCTTGATTGTTTTAAATCCCGGAGAAACCTATCGACCTGAAAGGGATAAAATATTTCTTCACAGCCAGGGTGGAGATGGCTTATCTATGCCAAAAGCTTTCAGCTTTGAGGTGTTGAACAGTTTTGGCATGAGTAAATGGCTGTTGAACGGTTCCGATACCAACGCCCCTCTAACGCTGAAAAAAGGGCAGACCTATCGTTTTCGGCTCATCAACATAGCGGCCCACCGGGGCACTATTATTTCAATAAAACATGCCGGCCAATTGTCTTCATGGAAGCTCATAGCCAAAGATGGAATGAGTTTACGGAAAGACCAGCAGATAACAACAGCATCCACGCTGGTAGTGTCACCTGGTGAAACTTATGATTTTGAGTTTACTCCTGCCAATTCGGGTGACTATAATTACGAAGTTTTTATTACAAAAACAGACAACAAGATAAAATTAGCTCAATTGATAAGGGTGCGGGACCAGACATGAAAATATTGTTTTCAGGTAAATCACTGGGAGTGGATGGAACAAAATTAAATTGAAAGAAGGATTGCATAAGGATAAGAGGAAAATGGGTTGCCAATTATCAAAGGCATGTATGGGGTTTTCTATTAAGATTATAAAAACAGGAAGCCAGTATTCAGTTGCTGTGCTGGAGTTCTGCCGTGTTTGTATCTGCATTAACCATTGGTTAGAATAATATGAACAAATCATTTTCTTAAATCATTCAATTATGAAACGAAATTCTTTTTTAAAATTTGGCATTGCCATTGGCTCTTTTCTTACAGCGCCTTTCTACTTAAGTGCAAGACCTGGTTCCGGGACCAGGAATGATAAGGGCTTCAAAGTAGATACGGAAAAAGACCGCTTTGATAAAAGCATTTCTCCTGGGCCAGTCGTTCCTTAACCATAGTTTAACCATTGTTATTTGGAGTGATGTTCGTAAACAATTTGAGAAAGCACCGGAGGAGTTGTTTAAGGATAAGGACATATGCATTACAGGCAGGATAGAGGTATTTCGTGAAAGACTGCAGATTGTGTTTAAGAGAAAGGAGGATGTGAAAGAAAAGTAGCGAATGAAGATTTTGAGAACACAAACAAATTTTAGTGTAATGACGCTATACCAGTTTAACGTTTTTGATGAATTGGAACAGATGGAAACCATTTGGGAAAATGGGGTATTGGTAGCTGAGCCTGAAGATAAAATAAACCGCTACAAGCTTTACCGGATCGGTTCATTTTATTAGCTGGCAAATTGATACTTTTTGCTGCGTGGTTTTACTCTACCAGGAATATTTTATTTCTGATAGCATAGAGTACAAGCCCGATTCTGCTCTTTACATTTAGCTTTTCAAACAGCGCATCCCTATATCCATCAATGGTGTGAACACTCAGGTTCATTTTTTCAGCGATATCTTTATAAGTAAGTTCTGTACATGCCAATTTCAGAAATTCAATTTCCCGATGATTCATGGATACAAGATCTTTTATTGATTGACCGGGTTTTACTTCATCGAGTGTATTGATTACATGGATTAATTTTCCTGTTACCATTTCTGTATAATAATACCCTTTTGATACCAGTGAGGAAAGCGCCTGTTCCAATTCCTTCTTTCGTATATCTTTCAGCACATAACCCCGTGCTCCTGATTTAAGCATTCTGATAATGGCGTTCTCATTTTCATACATGGATAAAACCAGTATTTTCATTTCGGGGTGGTGTGCTTTGAGCCATTCGGCAGTTTCAAACCCATCCATTTCTTTCATATTAATGTCCAGCAACACAATGTCAGGAACATTCTTACGATCAAGTTGCCGGATAAAATCAATTCCATTATCTGCTTCTATAATTACTGTATACTCACTAAAGCCATTAATCAGCTCCGCCAATCCATCTCTGAATAGTTTGTGATCATCAACGATTGCAAGTGTTACTTTATCCATGATGCTCATTTGCTTGTTTATTGTTACTGATTATATGGTATAGTCATCGAAACAGTTGTTCCTCTTGAAGATATACTTTTAATATTACATACTCCACCAATGAGCTTTGCCCGCTTCTGCATATTTTTAATACCAGCCCCGCTTTTATAAATATTATTTTCATCTACTTTGCCAGTATCAAACCTTTTTCCATTGTCTGCAATTTCAATGTGTAACTGATTATCCGAGAACTGTAAAGTGATTTGTATTTGGGTAGCATTGGCATGTTTGATAACGTTGTTCAGTGATTCCTGTACAATGCGATACAGTATGATTTCTTTTTCGCCATCTAATCGCTGTTCGTTTCCGGATAATTCAAGAACCGTGTGGTACAAGCCTGTCCTCTCCAGCAATTCAAGTTCAAATTTAATGACGGCCACCAATCCCAGGCGTGCTATATTGTCAGCGTCCATTGTCTTGGAAAGGTTTCTCAAATCTGCCACGGCTTTTTCTACAAGCTTTGTAATGTCTTCAATTTTATCTGCTGCTCTCCTTGTATCATTTAGTTCTATTGCGCTGAGATTTAACACCGCCAATGATAAGACCTGCCCCACGTTATCATGAATATCTTCTGAGATGTTTTTCAATGTTTGTTCTCTTATTTCCAACTGCGTTTGCAGGATTTCCTGATTAAATTTCTCTTCCACAGATTTCATCTCAGCCTGATGACGCACTTGTTTATTTTTGTAAATAAATAAAAAAGAAACAATAAAAATCAACAGGATAAGAAGTATAACAGTGACAGTAATAATCATAATGAATATATCGTTACTGTTTCCTCCCATAGAACTCCATTTACCTGTTTTTTAATTCTGTAGCTGATTTTCTGTTGACAAAAGCTCCGATGATGAATAAGATAAACAAAAGATATTTAAATACATAACCAATCATAAAGGTGCGCTTGGCCAGCTCCATTGAATGAGTGATCATGTAATTGAGCATCCCCTCAATAATCAAACTACCTGTATAATAAAAGAGTATTCCCACACTGATCCAAAACATGGGAAACCGGTGAAGAATTATTACCTGTTGCAGCAGTAAGGTTTCCCGTAAAAAGAAAAGCGTTAAAAACACGATGATTAAAGAGGCGAGAATAATCGTGTTGGAATTATTAGTGGTTGATGGCTGGATAAAGATGGAAGACACGATGCTTAAACCAATAAACAACGGGATGGAGAATGTGATGATCTTTTTCACCATCCCATTGACAAGAACACTGCGGTAGAGCAAGGCTAAAACTGTATACTCAAGTGGTGTTGCAATATGAAAAATAAAAAGATTATTCCTGAGCCTGAGGAAATTCGTACTATAAACAGATACCAGAAATGTGAGAAGTAATACAATCAAATAGATGACAGTTAATTGTATATAGCCTGGTTTTTTGAATACATTCGGAATGTACGATACCAATGCTAAAAGCGACAGTATAAGATATAGTTGATTAAATATATTCATAAAAAAAACACGCTGCTGCATTAAATATAATTCTCTATCCTGAAAACACATCGCTTATAGTATACAACCTTACTCTTTAGCATAGACATTTGTAATAATCTTCTTCATGCTATTTGCCTCTGCGAGCATTATGGGGCCACAGGGGCATACAGGAGGGCATTTACAAGAATCTGCAGAAGCAGCCATTATTGTATATTCTGTATGTTTCTCAAACGAAACCTGTTTTCCATTCACAAAACTCATACATAGTTCCAGGTTTGTTTTCATGTTTTCGGCATTCATTTCGATATAATACCCGAGTGGAACAAGATGCTTTGGAATGTTATTTTCTTTTAATGACTTAATATAATTATAGGATTGTTGATTAAACTGTTTGTTGCTCATCTGTTTCCCCATATAAATGTATTGAGCAGCTGTGTCGCCAAATTTAATTGAGAAAGAAAAATCTTTCTTCTGTGGATCCTGGCTTTCCTTTAGCGGATAAATATTCAGGATGATCTTTTTAGAGTTTGATTTTAGGAAGGCTTGTTCTACATCAGAAAGCAATAATGTTTTGCAAACTTTAGAATTCTTTGGTTGAACGCTACCTTGCGTTTTAACCGTTGCAGCATTTCGTTTTACTAAGCTGCTTCCTAAAAAGATGATTACACACAGCAGTATTACTGTGATGCTAACGGTTTTCTCTACCGGGAAATTCTTGGTAAACATAAAATGAGTTTTTGAGTGAATAATAGTATTCAAAGGTTGTAATTCATTTTAGATTGCCTACCCTGATTTTACGGGTATTTATTCCCTTAAATCGCCTGCTCTTTATGACAGATTCCCTGTAGCCACCCTCTTTTCCTCCTTATTTCACCCCTTAAATCATTGTTGCAAAAACAATCCTTTATCACCTTTTAACTGACTCTTCGATGAAAGACATTTGCTTCCAGCATTAAAACGCTGGTTGATTGTTGCAGTAAGTCATAAGCATTTGCTGAATTGATAAACGGAGGTTGCCGAAAATCCGCAAAAGAGTAAGCACCCGAAAGCCGAAAAGGGGAATAAGAGTAGGCAGCTTAAATCAAACATCATGAAAAGTTCTTCTTTATGGATGTGGCTGAGAGTCATCATCATCATCATTATTATTATCGGCGGAACAATTATCATTATTGTTCTTCGCAACCCTCCAATTCCAGAGCCACCCTGTCGTGCATGCGGATTAAACGCCATCAAGTTTCTAGGCTTTGCTGAAATTATATTGGCCGCTGTTTCCTTAGGGTTGGTGAATAAATTGAAAAACACTCAGAGAATCGGTTAAGAATGCAAGCAACCATTACCAATTTCTTATTGATTATAGTCGTATAGATTATAATGACTCAGAATTCAATTTCAAATTGATGTAACCTGGTTTCAGGTTGAGTAGTTGTTGTTAACGGATGAAACACCCGCACTACAAAACAAACAACTGCAACTCCCCTTATAACTAGTTGCAATGACGAATTCACATTGCAGTAAATCCTGCCTGCATTCATGAAGATATTCTTGCATTCGTACAAATAGGAGTTGAAAGCATTGCAGGATTTACATTTTGTAATTATTAAATAAAACACCATGCAAAACAAGATCAGTTATTATGTAAAGATTTTCATGCTGGATCATGAAACGTTTGGTTCAAACGAAACAAGAACCGTAGAAAACAGGGCTATGTTTACGCTCGATGACGCAAGACCTTCCAACTCATTATTCTTTATTGGTAAATGTGGAGGTGAAATGAGAGTTGAATTATCAGCACTGGTAAAACAACTTGCAAATGGAGATGTGAATGTATCGGGCAAGGCATTACTTTTTGAAGGCACCTCAGAAAACACAAGCGACCTGGATGGTCAATCTGGCTTTAACAAAAACATTGCAGCGAATACGACGAACAGCATCTCTTTCCGGGTAAGGAATACAGATGAAGGGGGTGATTATGCAGACATTTTATTGGAATTCACCAATACGAAATTGAATGACCAGGATTGCCCAAACAATATACGTACAAAGGCAACCGTATTAGGACTTGGTTTTACCGGCATCGCAGTATCGGACATTAACAGCCCAACCCCTGTACGAAATGGGATGAAAGTTGACTTCGCAAAATGTGATATTTATTGCTCGCCAGCCACAGGTACCCATGAAGTGCACGGAGACATCAGGGCAAAGTATGATGCAAAAGGCGGACCTGACAGCGATTTATTTTTACCCGTAACCGATGAGACCACAACCCCTGATACCATTGGCAGGTACAATCATTTTTCAGGTAATGGCAGTATCTATTGGCAACCAAATACAGGGCCGATGGAAGTAAGAGGTGGCATCAGGGGTAGCTGGGCCAGGCAAGGCTGGGAAAGAAGCCATTATGGTTACCCAACAAGTGACGAAATGATGATCAATGCCAATCCTGCACAGTGGTTTAGTGATTTTCAAAATGGAGTTATATTCTGGCAAGACAATGCTGAAATACAACCAAAAATTGCTGCCATAAACGGGGGACAGGTACGAAAGGCATTTGAGAATATCTTCAAACAAAAAGCCAACGATCCTAACTTGAAAATTGATAGTGTAAACATTGTTGGGATTGGAAATACCCGTTATGATTTTTGGAGAAGTAAAAATCGCATCATCACATTCCAGATCTCTGGCGAATATGCTGTTGATTGGATCCCGGACCCTGACTATAAAATCACTTTACACCTGGAGTTTTTTGCGGACCCGATTCCGAATGGAAAGGTTGCCTCAAAAATTTTTGCAAGAAGTGTGGGCTTTAGCATCACAACCACAAATTTTGCCGGCTTAGGTACAAGAGAATTAGCCGATGGTTTGAAAGCGAAGCTGACTGAGATATTCAGAAACCCAATTGATCTTACAAACAATCAATCAATTCCTGAAAACGCCGGCTTACTTAGTTTTAAAGTAATGGCAGACGGTGGCTTTTCATTTTATTTCAGACCAGATTTTGCCGGTGGATTTGCAGCAGCAGTTGTGCAAAATATGCTCAATAATATGGCTGAGTAAAAATCTGATAAAAAAATTGAAGAAAGCAAAACTGCATCTTTGTAGTCTTACTCGTTAGCGGTTGTCGGCATTATAGCCAATAACCGCTTTTTATTTAGTTGTGCAACATCGCCATCCATGTAGTACGCCCGGTTGTGAAGTATTGTATCGTAACCGTTAATGACGCTTTACCAATTTAACAGGCTCGATGAATTGGAACAGCTGGAAGCCTTTGGGAGAATGGGGCAGTGGTGCTAACGGGAGAAGAGACATATCAATAATAAAAAAAGCGGTTGTATGAGAACTATCATAAAGCCGCTTTAACTTTTACATCGCCATAAGTTCGTATGAATTCGAAATCGTTTTATTACCAAAACGTTTTAGCAGTGCTGCTTCGTTTGATTTATCGATTTTTTCTTTCATCAGAATTTCCTGTATGGCTGGTTGTTTCAGACCAGGAATGCGGATCCGGAAAAAAGGCCACAATGTTTCGCTCTTATAAGTACGATCCAGGTCTGGAAAACCAACGATGCGGTTATATTCGTCTGAATGTTTTTTAAAATCGTCTGTATACTTAAAAAACCAATCTCCTTTTTCGCAATAAAGCGTTCCGATGTGAATCTTATCAACCTTTAGGTAGAATTTTGCGTCTTCTTGTTCGGGCACCTGTACCTGCATCTCGAATTCGTCGTCGTTTTTGCCGAACCAATTCATGATTTTGCGTAACATATTCTATACCTCCCGTATTTTTTTAAACCTTGTTTTTACAATAATAGTAACTGCTTCATTTCTTTCCTGGATGAAAAAAGGGAAGAATTCTTTACTGAGCATTTTTACTATCCGCCTTTCATTTTCCTCCGAGGCCAAATCATTAACGATTAACCGATATTCATTGTTGTACCGTTTCATAAAATCGATCAACTCAAAATGATTTGCCTTCGTATTGCCCTCTATACTGATTCTGGGACTTGCCATTTCCATGTAATTGATCAATTTGTTACTTCCTTGCCGGTGAGCTGCAAGCAGTTTAATAATTGACTCATCGCTATGGTTCCAAAGCAAACCTCTTGCCGAATCGTAAAGGGGTGCAAAGTTAGGTAATTTAGCTGTTTTTTTCATAGTATCAATGACTCCCCAGTTGTAAAAGTGGCGATCGTTATTACCCACCAATGCATCAAATGTTACCATTTTCACCAGGTCAACCAACAGAGTTTCAAAGCATTGCGGGAAAACGGTACGTATGGAATCTTTGATGAATTCAAAAGTGAACAATTCCCTGGAAGTGGGTTTATGGTTGGCAATCTGGGCTGCTAAATCCATATCGCCCAGGTGTTCACCACAAATTTCCGCTCCATGAATCAGTTTTTCATCCTTTTTGAGAAAATATTTACTGAGAAAACGAATCTGGGTATTGGCATTCACCAGGGATATTTCGTTCATATTGAGACCGAGTTCTTGCCCGATGCGGTTAATCATGAACTCAATAACTGATTCATGCGGATACCATTTTTCCGCAGTTTTTGCGATGAAAGAAGACCATGATGTGGAGGCTTTCGCTCTAACTGCCGAATCGGGTTGGTAGAAATAAGCTTTAATAAATTGTTTTGGGGCGTCCCCATCCAGATCAATGTTCTTTACCACATAATGCTTTTCCTTCAACAAAGGGATTTTGTGCTGATTTAATAAGGTGCCAGAGTTATTGATGGATGTTTCTACTCTTAAATTTCCACGTTGAGTATGCATGCTCTTGTTGTGTCCGTTTATGATTGATCGGTATATTACAGCAAATTAGGAAACAATTGTTTTTCTTTCCATCTTGTTTTTTGATGCGACTCGTCTGAGAGTTAAATTTGTTCTTTAGGGTGTTGATCAGCGTTTCTGTACTATGCCAAAAGAAGCTGAAAAAAGAGTTGCCAATTCAATAATTAATATTTGAAAAGCATAACCTGGTAGATAAAACTATTCGTATTCAAATGTAATTACTGATTTAAAAATTATGCAAAAGATTATACCCTTCCTGCTCATTTTATTTATTTCAAGTGCAACGGTAAAGAACTCCGAAGAACTTCCGGCGATACTTGAGATCAAAGAATACAAGCTGGAAAATATTGATACGCTGGTTGATATTGGTTGCCAGAATGGCCAGTTTTCAAAAGAAATTGCACGTATTTATCCAAACTTATTTTTAATACTCGAAGATTTAGAAGCTTATACCATTTGTGCCAAAGGCGGCAAAAATTGCATGACGCATAATACACAAAACCGGTTGAGGAAGAAATTTAAAAACAGCAAGAAATATCCAAACATTGCTGGCAGGTATAAATTCATTGCCGGTAAAATTGATTCAATTCCATTGCCCTCTGATTCTTATAACAGGGTTTTATGCCGCAGGACGGTACATGAATTTGTTCAACGGGATAAAATGGTATTGGAGCTGAAACGAATACTAAGTGAAGATGGTATTTTAACCATTGTTGAAGCAGAACCCGGTTACCCCAACCAGGTGGATGTGTTTTGCAATAAACGATACCTCACAAAGAATGAGGTAATTGAAATATTTAAAGACTTTCAATTGGATAGTTTTAAAACCATCATGTATGGAAACGCTAAAATGAATATTTACAACTTCAGGAAATAGAATCCATAAGTGAAATCCGGGTATTCTTGAAATTGCGGGATTCTTCAATAATCCCGCAATTTTGTTTAGCAGGTCGATTCATTTCATGTGGAAGTAGAATGCCATAAAGAATATAATGTGCACAGGGCATTTTATTCTTTTGGCAGTACCAATGCAGAAAAACTAAAACCTTATTTGGATAAGATTGATATAAAAGACATTGATTAGAGTCCGCTTAGTTGCTTTCTGCCAGGAATGGATAAATCAATTGATAACCGAAATTCTGACTTATGGAACTATATTAGCAGAGTTCCTTTACACTTCTTAACCTAAAAAACATTTTATGAAACAAAAATTTGCTTGTCTTTTCATTTCTTATTTTTTGCTCACCGCTGCTGCTTACCCGCAAATAACAAAGGGATTCTGGATGTTTGGAGGAAATGGAAGCTTTGAAAATAGTAAAACAAATTATCCACAAGGCCAGATTAAGGTTACCAACATTCGGATAAGCCCTAATGCCGGGTATTTTTTAGTTGACAAATTTGCAGCAGGATTGCGAATAGACCTTATGCATACCAAAGGTGGGAGTATTAATCCCCCTTATTCAAAATATACTACGCTTCAAGTAGGGCCATACTTAAGGTACTATTTTTTAAATACCGACAAGCGATTTAACCTCGTTTCGGAGGCGGGTGTTTCATATTTCACGAATATAGAAAGCGACTCACGAATTAATTCTTTTGAATTTAATTCTCTGGCAGGAGCAGTCGTTTTTTTGAATTCGTCTGTTGGAATTGAAATGCTTGCCGGTTATAAAGCCGGTAAAACTGAGTCGACGCCCTACAATAGCTTAAGTTTTTTGGTTGGACTACAAATTCATCTTGAGCGGGATAAAAATTAAATCATTATAAACCATCAAAAAAACGCCATGAACATTTTAAAAAAACTCCTTTTATTCGCATTGTTAATTACAGTGTCAGAAATCGATGCACAGCAGGTAATCAACTATAAAACAGGATTTGGCTCTGCACCTGATAATGTTTCGAATGCTTGTAATTTATTTAATCAAAGTACCCAATTTACTATTGGTACATTTAAGCATTGGCCTGTTTCAGGGGGAGTTGTAAGAACATCAGACTCACCAATTGAACTAAAAACCAGAGGCGGCACTTCTACAACTACCACAAAGGGCACAGCCTTCGCCATTGAATATGCAATCAAATCTGGCTATAAATATTCTATTTCGATAAATGCTTATCGCATAAGTCCTCAGAATAACGCAGCCATCTACGTTGAAGTGGCAGCAAGACAAGCTCTCCCAAATCCTAATACTGATGGTACTGATCCAACCGCTTGCGGATTCGTACAATTGAGTCAACTAACCGCAGTGCAATCATTTAAAATTAGCGTTAACAACCTTACCATTAACAGTGAGAATGCCGCAAATTTGGCTGCTGTTCAAAACTGGACTGCACCACAAGATCGCTCTTTTTTTACGTTCTTAGTATATGGCGGAAACAATGCGGAAGATGCAAGTGTATTTATTAACAGTATTACAATTACAGAGACAGCACCACAGCCGTCATTTACATTAGCAGCTTCACCCACATCAATAGCCTGCGGTTCCACAGCACCGGTAACATTTACAGCAACGGGTAGCAATATTCCAAATGGGGCTACTGTTTCATACAATTGGAATTTAGGTGCCAACAATGGCTGGCTTTATAATGGCAGTGCTGTATCTTCAACCATTTCCACCGGTACAAATAATAGCATAACTCTTACTCCGGATTGTGGTAAACCATTAAGCAGCATCTCGGCAACTATCACAGCTAACGGCAATAATTACAACACCAGTAATTCTGCAAGCATTTCAATAACTTCTCCATCGTATTCTATATCAGGAGTTAGTTCTCTTTGTAGTGGTTCTACGGACTACGCATTAAACGGCACCGTTTGTGGTAGTTCAATAGCATGGGTAGCTCCACCATCAAATTTGGCTACACTTAGTAGTTTGACAACTTCTCCTACCACACTGACTTATGGGGGAACAAGCGGTAACTTCAATTTGACAGCCAATGTCACCTCTTGTGGCATAACAACACCAGTTACGTTACCAATCCATGTTGGTGGTTATGGGAGCGATTTTAAAATGTCGTCTACACTTTCAAATCCACCATATTATTGTTTAAATGATGTTGTAACTTTTAATATATCGGGTGGTCATGGGGCAAATTATAATTGGTCTTGGCCTGCCGGATGGACTGCGGTAAGCAGCCAGGGTAATAGTTATATTCAACTTAAAGCAACAGGAACAAACCCACCTATTGGTGCTGTATCTGTACAGTATAATGATCTTTGCGGCAATTTAATAAGTAAAGGAGATATAGTTGTACTGGATATTAATTGCGGATCTGCCTACGTTCCGTTTACTGTTTATCCAAACCCTACCCCGGTAGGAACATCTTTCTTAACCGTTGCACAAAAATTAAGCACATATCCTATATCACGGATTCAAATATTTAATCCTTATGGTTTGATTAATTTCGATCAGACATATAATCAAGTGCCAAGCGCACAAATCAATATCGCAAATTGGACAACAACCGGCATCTATGTGGTGAAGATCCTTTCCGGTGGGCAATGGTATTCTGTTAAGTTCTTGTTGCAATAAAAGATAGAATTCAATTCTCAAAAGAACTTGAGATACGTGAGAACGATGTTTTCTTTTTGAATTTGATAAAAATGTAAATGCAGTTGCCTGTTAAAACAACCGCCATCGAATTAAAAGCAGGCGAAGTCAGGTTGAAGGCCTTACCGGATAAGTAAAGGCGAGGTAGTACTCTTAAAATTAAAGAATAAAGTAATTAATTAAAGGAGGTATAAAATGTTTAAACAAATACATGCTGTTGCGCAAATTGCTATTTTAAGCTTTGCTCTTCTGATTGGCCTGCATGCCCGGGCACAGGACAAGCCAGCAGTGATGGTCGAAGATTTTAAGCCGGCGTCCACCAATCAGGCAGGGAGTGAATACCCCCAGGTTAATTCTGAGGGCCGTGTCAGGGTACGCATCAAGGCTCCCGAAGCAATTAATGTCCAGTTGGATATCAGCGGGGTCAAATACCCTTTGACCAAGGGGCCGGACGGCTATTGGATGGGCACTTCGAAACCGCTGGACGAAGGCAACCACTACTACGGGCTTGTTATTGATGGCGCCGATGTACCCGATCCGGGCAGTACATATATATATGGTTCCGGCGCATGGCGTAATGATATTGAAATTCCGGCAGTTGACCAGGACTTCTATTCCCTGAAGAACGTGCCTCACGGCCAGTTGCGTGAAATTTATTACTACGGGAAGACCAGTAAGGCGATCAGGCACTGTTTTGTATATACCCCGCCGGATTACGACAAGGATGTAACCAAACGCTACCCGGTGCTGTATCTGCTGCACGGATATCGTGAAGGAGAAAGTGGCTGGGGTGATCAGGGGCATGCCGGCCTGATTATAGACAACCTGCTTGCCGAAGGTAAGTCCATGCCATTTATAATAGTGATGGAGAACAGTGGTACTTCAGGTGATTTAAGTAAACAAGGTGGCCTTGCCGGCTTCGACTTTAGTATATTCGAACACATACTTCTTGAGGATGTGATCCCGTACGTTGATAGCAATTTCCGCACGATAGCGGATCAGCCACACCGGGCGATGGCCGGCTTATCGATGGGAGGTATGCAGACTAAGCGTATCACCCTGGCTAAACTTAACACGTTTTCGCATATTGGTCTTTTTAGTGGCGGTAGCATCTCCATGAACGATGTGGATAAAGCCCCGGGGTTTAAAGAAAAGGTCAAACTTGTATTCGTTAGTTACGGAAGCCGCGAACTCGATAGGGATCATAGCGCTTTCGGCGGTGATCCCAAAATAAATACCGAAGCGCTGAAGCAAGCCGGAATCAACAGCGTGTTTTATGCTTCGCCGAACACAGCCCACGAATGGCAGACCTGGAGACGCAGTTTACACGAGTTTGCCCCCTTGCTGTTTCGTAACGAGACATCTGGTGTCCGCAGGGGTGGCTTTGGCGGACCAATTAAACTGGGCCCCGATGACAAGCCCGCCTTCGGCAATCCACCTGTTGGCTTCAGAGACAAACGAGACAATATTGCTCACGGTACTATTTCCACAGTTCAGTATGACTCCAAAACGCTTTCCACCCGTCGGGAGATGCTGGTATATACACCTCCCGGTTACTCGTCTAACCGAAAATACCCGGTGATTTATTTGCTGCATGGTCTTAATTCCGGTGCAGGTCAATGGCCGTACTGGGTGCGTGCAGATCATGTTATTGATAACCTGATTGCTGATGGTAAAATAGAACCTGTAGTTATTGTTTTTCCTAATTGCAATACCAATGTAACAGTATCGAATCCCAAACCTGATGAACAGGAGGAACGAAAAGGCGGATTTAAAGGTTATGGCAAGTCTTTCGAAAATGATTTACTCAACGATATCATCCCTTACATCGAATCTCACTATTCGGTTTACACCGATCGTAAACATCGTGCACTCGCAGGGTTGTCCATGGGTGGTGGGCAATCGTTGAATATCGGTCTTTCGCATATTAATACATTTGCTTACGTCGGTGGGTTTTCATCGGCTCCGAATACCAATGAATTCGGGGGACTTTCTGATACCAAACTGTTACCCGATTTGTTGGCAGCCAAAGAGCAACTCAAACTGCTATGGCTTGGCTGTGGCAGCAAGGATGGATTGATTAGTGTGAGCCAGCGTGTGCACAAGCACCTCAAAGAACAGGGGGTACCTCATATATGGCATGTGGATGACAATGCTCACGACGATACCGAGTGGGCCAATAACCTGTATTTTTTTGTACAGCATATTTTCAAAACAAGCAAGGGAAATTTATCTCAACTCAGTTTGCCAAAAGTGTTTAGCAGTAATATGGTTTTGCAAAGGGGTATTCAAATTCCGGTATGGGGAAATGCGAGCCCCGGAGCAACAGTTGTGGCAACACTTGGAAATATACGAGCAACAGCAAAAGCCGATAGCAATGGAAAATGGATGATGCATTTCCCAAAGTTTAAAGCAGGTGGCCCATATACCCTGAAAATTACAGAACAGGGAAAGCCGGCAACTGCCATTGAACTAAAAGATATTTTAATTGGCGATGTGTGGCTTGCTTCCGGTCAGTCAAATATGGAATGGCAGCTGCAGTTGGCAAAAGATGCTGTTAAAGAAATTGCAAATGCCGATTTTCCAAAAATTCGATTTCTTTATGTGAAGCAGGGTAAACAAATAAAACCTCAAACTGATATTCAAGCTGATCAATGGAAAATTTGTGATACATCAAATGTGAAGGAATGGTCGGCGGTTGCGTATTTTTTTGCCCGTGAAATCCACCACGACCAAAATGTTCCTATTGGTATTATTCAAAGCACCTGGGGCGGCACAGCCATCGAATCATGGATAAGCAGAGAAATGCTGCTTACTTCGCCTATTACAAGAGCAAGAACACTTGTTGTTGATACAATTTCAGTAAGTCAGGAAGATATTATTCAGGACAGTTTGAAACAGATACGCTTTTGGGATATAATCTATAATCCGCAAAATAATGCGGATAAGCTAGTTCCGGCTACAGACTTTGACGATGCCGGTTGGACAGCAATTGAAATGCCCAATGTGATAAAAAATTTTGGAATCGGTTCTTTTGAAGGTATCGTGTGGTTAAGAAAAAAAATCAACCTGCCTGAATCTTATAATCAAAAAGAATTAACCATCAGCCTTGGTCATCCTGAGATGAACTATTCGCTTTACTTTAATGGCCGGGAAATTTGTAAAAATGTTTGGTATTCCAATCCAACCCATACTTATACCATTCCGGCCAACCTGGTAAAGAAGGGAGAAAACACTATCGCATTAAGAATGGCTATGTTATGGACTGGCGGCGGTTTAAATCCGGCAGATGGCATTTTTATTACCGATGGTTCATCTGAAATTTCACTAAGTGGCAAATGGGTTTATAAAAAAGATTTTGAACCCTCACTTCCTAAGATGAACAATTATCAGCAAAACCCTTCTATTATTTTTAATAACATGATCTACCCGGTTATTCCTTATGGCATCAAAGGATTTATCTGGTACCAGGGCGAATCGAATGCTGCAGCAGCTTATGATTATCGGAAATTATTTCCCATGCTGATTGCCGACTGGAGACAACGCTGGAAGCAAGGAAATCTTCCATTTTTATTTGTGCAGTTAGCGAATTACATGAAAACAAAACCGCTACCATCAGAAAGTGAATGGGCAGAATTGAGAGAAGCGCAAACACTAACCTTATCGCAACTCAATACAGGTATGGCTTGCGCTATTGATATAGGAGAAGCGGCTAGTGTTCATCCTCTAAACAAACAGGAAGTGGGTCGCCGCTTGGCTTTAATTGCCAACAAACTTGAGTACAAACAGGATTGTATTGCATCCGGTCCAACGTATAAAAGTTTCCGGAAGGATGGCAATCGCATCCGGATCGGTTTTGCCAATACAGCTTCAGGCCTTTCAACAAAAGATGGAAAAGAGTTGACAGGTTTTGCCATTGCCGGTAAAGACAAACAATTTTATTGGGCAAAAGCAATTATTGAAGGGAATGAAGTTGTTGTTTATTCTGATAAAGTTATTGAACCTGTGGCTGTGCGTTATGCATGGGCCGACAACCCGGAATGTAATCTTATTAACTCAGAAGGCTTGCCTGCTGTGCCTTTCAGAACAGACGAATGGAAAGGGATTACCCAAAAATAAAAGCAAAGTTCAACAGGCACTCTAACAATTTTTAAAAGAAAATATGAAATGAGCCATAAAATTTTCGGGTTATTATACTTGCCGGCGAAGAAAATTTTATGGCGAATAACATGTGGTAAAACATTAAAACTAAAAAGACACACATGAAAGCGAAAACAATTGCAGCTGTTTGTATTCTGCTTTGTCATTCATTAATGGCCCAGAAAAATTATCCATCTCCTGTAAATGAAAATAAGGAAGCTGTTGAGAAAGGAAAATTTAAACCTGAATGGCAGTCTTTGCAAGAGTATAAAGTCCCTGAATGGTTCCGTAATGCAAAGTTTGGTATATGGGCACACTGGGGACCGCAGTGCCAACCTGAACAGGGCGATTGGTATGGTCGGTTTATGTATGACGAGGGCAGTGAACAATATAAGTGGCATGCAGCAAATTACGGCCACCCTTCAAAGGCCGGGTTTAAAGAAGTGATGAAGGACTGGAAAGCTGAAAAATGGGATCCGGAAAAACTGGTTGCTTTATATAAGAGAGCTGGTGCGCAATATTTCTTTGCTATGGCCAATCACCATGACAATCTTGATTTGTGGGATAGCAAATACCAGGAATGGAATACATTGCGTGTTGGCCCTAAAAAAAATATTCTTGATGGATGGGCTGCTGCTGCAAAGAAATTCAAATTACCCTTTGGTTTGAGTGTTCATGCTGCGCATGCATGGACATGGTTTGAAACAGCACAACGATCAGACAAGAATGGATCACTGGCAGGCATTCCGTACGATGGAAAATTGACAAAGGCTGATGGTAAAGGAACCTGGTGGGAAGGGCTTGACCCGCAAGAGTTATATGCACAAAACCACAACCTCAGTGCAGGAAGCGAAAATATTACCGCTTTGTGGAATCAATGGTATTGGAATAACGGTGCTTCAATTCCTTCGCAGGAATATTGTCAGAGGTTTTACAACCGTACAATGGATCTGATCAATCAATACAATCCCGAATTGCTTTATTTTGATGACTCTGGTCTTCCTCTTTACCCTGTAAGCGATGCGGGGTTAAAGATTGCTGCACATTACTATAATCGTAATATGGCCTTGCATAACGGAAAACTTGAAGCTGTGCTGTTTGGAAAAGTGCTTACCGATGAACAAAAAAAATGCATGGTTTGGGATGTGGAACGGGGATCGCCTGACAAAGCGCAGGTTTTACCCTGGCAAACATGCACATGTATCGGGGATTGGCATTACAATAGAAATGTGTATGAACAAAACCGTTACAAATCGGCAGCAACCGTTATTCGCATGCTCGTTGATATTGTTAGCAAAAACGGTAACCTGTTGCTGAACATCCCTGTTCGTGGTGATGGTTCTATCGATGAGAAAGAAATAAAAATATTAGAGGGCATAACAGCATGGATGGATATTAACAAAGAAAGCATTTTTGATACACGTCCCTGGAAGATTTATGGCGAGGGACTTGCAGAAGATGCTGTTAATCCCCTGACTGGATCTGGCTTTAATGAAGGTAACGTGCAGTTGTCGGAAAAAGATATCCGCTTCAATCAAAAAGGGAAAAAACTTTACGCAACTGTGCTGGGTGTTCCGTCGGGAGATGTGCGTATAAAATCTTTAGGAAAAAATAACAATGCACTAAAAATTAAAAAAATCTCGTTGCTTGGAAGCAAGGAAAAGCTTTCGTGGAAACAAGAGGCAGGTGCCTTGGTTATTGAAAAACCAAAAGTAATTCCGAATGATATTGCGGTTGTGTTTAAAATAGAATGGAAGTAGATCATCCAGTACCCCATAACAAATCGGCCTTATGCCCCCAATAAGATATTACAAACCTGAATTAGACCTGCTTCGCTTCTGTGCGTTTTTATTTGTGTTCTTCACCCATCGAATGGACCTTGCCCCAATTAATCCGGCACAATATTATTGGGGTCACCATATCAGTTTGGTTGGAGTTTATGGAGTGCCGCTTTTCTTTTTTCTTAGTGCATTTTTAATAACAGAATTACTTACTAAGGAACAAGACCAGTTCGGAAAAATCAGTATCAAATCTTTTTACATAAGACGTATCCTTCGCATCTGGCCATTGTATTTTACCTTCTTTTTCGGGATGGTACTGGTTACACAGTTTTCAGACAAATTCGGACATATTA
Organism: Lacibacter sp.; assembly: GCA_036675885.1. Lineage (GTDB taxonomy): Bacteria > Bacteroidota > Bacteroidia > Chitinophagales > Chitinophagaceae > Lacibacter. The sequence goes on from JAKFDY010000359.1 coordinate 22,763, forward strand.
CACCCGGAACACAACTTGCATTCAGTTTATTTTCCGGCAACTGGTATATTAGTTTTAATCAATGGCTTTCATCTTACCCAATTAATCCGCTTTGGAGCATTTCTGTTGAAGAACAACTTTACATTTTACTTCCACTAGTTGTATTTTATGCAGGCAAAAAAGGGTTAAAGATTTTTTCAGTTCTCGCACTTCTGGTAGCTTACGCAACTGTTATTTACTATGCCCAAAAACCCACAAAAGGATTTAGCGGCGAGTGGACAAATAGCTTTGTGCATTTTCAATTTTTTGCAGCAGGAATTCTTCTCTCTGTTTATTTAAAGGGATGGCAACCAAAATGGCAAACAATTTCCCGTATTGCAATATTTATTGCAGGACTGGTATGTTGGTTATTAGCCTCAATTGTCTGTGGAATTCATGCAGATGCTCCACACCTTTCAACTATTTCACAAGCTATTGCTGGTTGGTTTTTGATACTTGCCGGAGTTGTACTGTTTTTTCTGTCGTTGTATGGAGCATCGTCAAAGTATATGCCCTCTGCGTTGGTATATCTCGGCCGCATATCTTATGGAATGTATGTATTTCATATCACCATGTTTTGGTTGGTTTATATAATATTTAAGGAAGAACTGGAATCTTTTAGTACAACGATTGGGTTGTATGAATGGAGAAACAATGTCGGCTTCATTATCGCCTTCCTTGCTACAGTAATTATATCGTTATTGTCTTATCGTTTTTTTGAAAAACCATTTCTGCAATTGAAAAGAAAATTCACATTAATTCCTTCAAGAGATTAGAAAAGTGAAGAATAAATTATTGATTATGTACTACACGAAGAGATATTTCTTTTTATTTTTTTTGGGCATCTTTACCTGTACAGTAACTCTTGCACAGAATGTAACTGTTTCGGTTAATGCAACTCAGAACAAACGCTTGATTTCACCCTACATATACGGCGGTAACCACTATTTTGACAAGCCTGCCCAGTTTTATAAAGATGCAGGTTTGCGCTTCTCACGCATGAACGGTGGTAATAACACAACAGGTTATAACTGGCGTAAAAAACTTTCTGTTCACCCCGATTGGTATAATAATGTTTACCCCAATGACTGGGATGCCATGGCAAAAAATATTGCTGCCAAATTTCCAGACATCCAGGGCATGTTTGCCTTTCAACTATTAGGCAGAGTTGCTTCCAACAGCAATAACAACTTTAACGACTGGGGTTACAATCAATCGCAGTATTGGTCAGGCGTTGGTCAGAATTTAGCCGGGGGAGGAACACCCGATCCAAGCGGTGGCAGTAAAGCCCTGGTTGAAGGAAACGTTAATTTGTTTACTCAGGAATGGCCTGCTGACTCTTCTGTTGGAATTCTTAATCATTGGTTTGGGACCAATAGTTTAGGGTTAAACAAAAACCAGTTTGTATACTGGAATATGGACAATGAAGTAGATATATGGAACGGCACACATGATTATGCCATGCCAACGTTAATATCTGCTTCTGCATTTATGGATCGCTACATAGAATTAGCAAAGAAAGCGAAAGCTTTATACCCTGGCATCAAACTCTGCGGACCTGTTGCAACCTCTGAGTGGCAATGGTACAAATGGTCAAACGAAAGCATATTCATTAACGGCAGGTATTATCCATGGATTGAGTATTTTATAAAACGTCTTGGCGATGAGTATAAGGCAACCGGTATGAAACTGGTAGATGTATTAGATATTCACAATTATCCCTGGTATAATAATGATGATGCTGCGGCATTGCAGGGACACAGGATTTATTATGATGAAACGTATGACTATCCGGGTTCAAACGGTATTAAATCAAGTACCGGCGGATGGAATAACTCACTTACAAAACAATATATTTTCAAGCGTATCGATGGCTGGTTAAACGAACATTTTGGTGCAAACCATGGCATAACACCTGGCGTGAGTGAATGGGGTACCATGTCGAGCAGCAATCCAAGCCTTGAATCTGTGATATATGCTTCGCACTTGGGTACGTTTGCAAACAATGGCGTTGAATTGTTTTCTCCATGGAACTGGTCTGTTGGTATGTGGGAAACCTTACATCTTTTCAGTCGCTATGCAAAAAGCAACAGCGTATCAAGTACTTCTTCAAATGAAAATACAGTATCTGCTTACTCTTCAGTAAACGAAAGTGCAGACTCTTTAACGGTGATGCTTGTAAACCGTGACAGAACAACTTCCCGTACTGTTACCATCAATCTAAGCAATTTTAATGTTGCCAATGGAAATTACCAAACATTGCAGTTGTCATCTTTACCTGCAACAGAAACTTTTGTATCGCACACGCAAAATGCGCTGCAATCAAATACAGTGGCGGTAAATTCAAATTCACTTACCATAACTGTACCGGCACTGTCAACCACAGCAATTCTGCTTAAGGATGCAAACATTGTAACTGATGTAAACGATGTAAACACATCGTCGGATAGCAAAGCAGTAGTGATTTATCCTAATCCAGTAAACGATAAACTTCAGGTGAAATTTAATTTTACAATTACAGAGCCAACGGAAATGATCGTGTATAACCTGATAGGGCAAAGACTAAAAGTTTCAACCGTTAATAGTGGCAGGCAGTTGGTATCTGCCATAGATGTTTCTGCATTTTCATCTGGCCTTTATTTCTTATCGGTTAAAAACAACCGCTATCAAAAAAACATGCCTTTTATTATTAGCCGGTAATATTTATATGAAAAACTAAATGATAGTAATGTCAGTTCATAATGAGTATAGAAAACTGGTAACAAGACAGTAATAGCTTGATGAAACAGAATAAACCAATTATCATAAGTTAATACCGAAATACTATGAGTAACAGATTGCTGCAAGTGAATAAATTTCAGATTAAAAACATGATTGCATTTATAAGGAAAAAAAATAGTTGCTGTCGGTTTTTAGTTGCATTGTTAAGCTTCTTCCTGTTTACAAGCGGTTTGATGGCGCAGGAAACATCCATTATGGTTGGAACCACAACCCGGAAGATGATTGTTTATGCACCTTCCGGCATTGAACAAAACAGACCTCTTGTTATTTCCATGCACGGGAGGGGTCAAACAATGAACGATCAAAAAAATCAAACACAATTTCAGTCGGTAGCGCAGGCTAATAATTTTGTTCTTGTTTTTCCTCAATCAAACGGATCTGATTGGGAGTTGTGGGGAACCAATGATGTTAATTTTATCCTGGGTATTATTGATGAAATGTATAAACGCTACGGAATTGATCGTGACCGTGTTTATCTTTCAGGGTTTTCAATGGGCGGTATGATGACTTATTATGCTGCTACCAAAATTGCAGATAAAATTGCAGCTTATGCACCGGTAGGTGGCTTTCTTATGGGCGGTCCCGACACCAACAGTTCACGGCCAATTCCAATTATACATGTACATGGAGCCGACGATAATTTTGTTCCGCATAGCAGAGTACAGGAATGTCTGGATGCATGGATTAAAAGAAATGGCTGTCCTGTAACACCTGTTGTTACTAAACCATATCCTGCCGACAAACCTAATTCTCTATCAACAATGAAATATTGGGGACCGGGTAAAGAGGGAGTAGAAATGGTATTTATAAGTGTTGCGGGAGTGGGGCATTGGTATTCCGATGATCCCAATGCTGTGTTTACCAGCCGGGAAATCTGGAATTTTTGTAAGAAGTATTCACTTAAAGATGGTGTTCCTGAATTTAAGTATGCTTCGGTTACCGACAATAATCCAAAGCAGATACAGTTGGTTTTGAGTAAGTCAATTGTGGCTGCAAATCAATTCAACGGCTTCTCAGTAAAAATTGACAATAAAGTTGTAAACATTGACAGCGTTGTTTTAAGCGATACAAATAAATTGACAATCAATGTAAGCGAAAACATACTTAAGGATAATAACATTACGCTGTCGTATAGTAATGGCAATGTTGTTTCTTCTGTTTATGGGAAGAAACTGGTAAACTTTACTGATAAATTTGTTGACAACCTGCTTGCAGGTGCTTCGCCCCAACTAATTGAAGTTACAACCAACATAAACGGTGATTCACTCTTCGTGAAGTTTAATAAGAAAATGCAGGTTCCTTCTGATGTTTCGGCTCTGGCTTTAAATGCCCAATACAATGGACAAATAAGTATCCCAATTCAACAAAGTTCATTTTTCAATAACGATTCCACCATATTGTCATTTTCTCTTGGTAAAAAAGTTTACAGAGATTATAACTTATCGTTTACTTATTCGGGCAATAACATTTTATCAGCAGACAATGGTGGGTTAAAAACCATTTCCGATGTTACAGTAACTAACCATTCAAACGGTTTGCCGGTACATATTAATTCAGGAAAAATTGAAACCGATGGTATAACACTTTCATTGTTGTTTTCTAAACCAATGATGCTTACAGGCGATCAATCAAGTTATTTCACACTTAATGTAAATGGGAAAAGTGTTGCATTTAAAGGGTATTCTGTTTCAAACAATACCATTCAGTTTATTTTGCAAAGAAGCGTTCATTTTGACGATACTGCAACCATAAGCTACATGCCCGGAAACGTAAAGGCAGCTGATAATGGGCTATTGGAATCATTTAGTGATTCCTCCGTTTATAACCAGGTGGGTGAACCTGCCTGGATTAAAATACCCGGCAAAATAGAAGCAGAAAACTACCTCTTTAAATCAGGTATGCAGGCAGAAACAACCAGTGATACAGGCGGTGGTCAGAATTTAGGTTATATCGGTACGGGTGATTGGGCTGAATATGCCGTAGAAAATACCACAGATAACACGGGTTTTCAAATTATTTTCCG
>JAKFDY010000360.1:0-3369 GCA_036675885.1 Lacibacter sp.
CGGCACTTACATGAGCTCCGCTCCATGTACCACCTGCTGGATTTGCAGTCAGCTGTACACTTGATCCGGTACATACTGATGCATCGTTTGCTGTTACTGTTGGCAATGCATTTACTGTTACTGTTGCTTCATCGCTGTTGGTACAGCTGTTTGCATCAGTATAAGTATAAGTAACCACGTACTGACCTGGTGCCACGCCCGCTGCATCAAATAATCCACCGGCACTTACATGAGCTCCGCTCCATGTTCCGCCTGCAGGATTTGCACTCAGCTGTACACTTGATCCGGTACATACTGAAGCATCGTTTGCTGTTACATTTGGTAATGGTATTGTTGCAACATCCACCTCATTACTTGTTGATGTACAAGAAGGGATGGATCCGGAACCAACTACATAATAACCGGTTCCCGTTGGAACATTCGTCCATGTTAAACCGGAACCAGTACCTGGTTTAGGAGCACCAACCGGTTGATCGGCACTGTTATAAAGTTGATAAGAAGCACCAACTTGTGATGTAGTTGAAGTTATTGTTCCTGTTCCTGGTGCAGATGCACAAACTGCACTGCCGGTTAATACCAATGCAGGCGGAGTAACATTGAATGCACCTCCTGCAAAGTCATCAAGAGAAGCTGTGATAGACTGAGAAGATCTTGTTTCAAGAATAAAACTTGTGTTACATAAATTCAAAACGCCTAAGCCTGTCAGATCAACTCTCCCTTCAAAAAACATATTATAATCGTAAGTCGGTTGGATAAACGACCATCCTGTAGGAATTGGATACTGGCTGTCATTGTTTTCAGCAACAGTACCTACCAGACTTGTTGTTCTCAAATTATTATTCGTATTCGGAACAATTGTTTGGCCGGGAGGGGCCACACCATCAGCATCCCATTGGTAAATGGTTACAGTTGCTGTTCGACCACCGCCTGTAAAATCGGCAAGGATCAATACATCGCCATCAACATGTGGAGGGCTGAAAATATTATTGCCATCAACTGTTACCGGACCAGTTCCATTGAGGTAAAGCCAAAAACCAATCTGGGCATCACCATTATTGGATGTACGGTCGCCGGCAAAATACAAAATGCCATCTTTAATGATAGCTGCGCCATTGGCAATGTCGTTCTTTGCCTTCGTTTGACTGATGGACCAGACTAACTGGTTGGCAAAAAAGAAGTCTTTTGAGCCTTCCGTAAACTGGTTATCCACAACGCCATTACCATAGGCATCGCCCTGGTATTGTTTAATTGTGAACAGATTAAAATTAGCAGAATTCCAGTCAATGGGATTACCATCGATCACTGGATTCACCTGCGCCATTAGCCCGCTCGGACTAAAAGCAGATAGAAACACAACGAGAAAAAGCAACTGTCGCCAGAGCCTTTTCCTGCCATGCCCGTTTTTCTCACCTTTCATTAGTAAGGTGTGTAGCAGTTTGTTCATCATTGTCGAATTTTTTAAGTGAAAAATTTCTAACGTTCCACAGGAAGCTATTGAGAGGATCTTAAAGACAGGACGGTTTACACCAAACACAAAAAATTACCTGTACCTCTTTTAACGAGGCACAATTTGAGTGTTCAGTTAAAACAATAAATCAAGAGGACAGTAAAAGGACTACTGAAAATTAAAGCAAGGATTCATTGGCATTAAAGCAATTCAAAGGGAAACAGAAAGCATAGAGGTAAAGAATACATTACATAGAAACGGTGTATGCTTTCAGTGGGGGAGGAATGTGTTTTGCGTTGGTAAACGTAGAAACATTTTTTTTAAAATGCAATACCCTAATTAGGGTATAGATATATATATATATTTACCATCCAATTTTTGTCAGTTTTTGGCTTAAAGAAAGGTATTCTTTTGCCAATGGCAGATCCATTTCATTCACATGATTTTCACAACTGCATCAATGGCTTTTACTTATTTTTGGCGCATGTTGAAAAAAATGAATTACAGCTTATTCTTTGGTCTGCTCCTTTTAGTTGCATGTGGTAATGATCCGGAATCGGAAGAAACACAGTCTAACTTACCAGCCATCCCGGCCCCAACAAGTATTACATATAACCTTGTAAAAGATTACCCACATGATACTTCTTCTTTCACACAGGGTTTGATTTTTTATAAAGGAAGCATGTATGAAAGCACCGGCAACCCCGAAAAGGAACTCAACAACGGATCATGGGTTGGTCCGGTTGATTTAACAACGGGTAAGCAAACAAAAAAGGTTACGCTGCCGGCAAATGTTTTTGGAGAAGGCATCACCATCTTAAATGATAAAGTGTACCAGATAACATGGGAGAATCGCAAAGGATTTGTGTATGACCTGGCAACTTTCAAAAAACTAAAAGAATTTTCCTACAATCACGAAGGCTGGGGCATTACCAATAATGGCAAAGAATTAATTGTTAGTGATGGCAGCAGCAATCTTTATTTCTGGGATCCTGAAACATTAAAAGAAATACGACGCATCAGCATACAGGATAATAACGGGCTTCGGAATAATATTAATGAACTTGAGTTTATTAATGGTGCTGTTTATGCCAATGTTTGGCAATCGAATGAAATACTCAAAATTGATCCTGCTACAGGAAATGTAACCGGCAGACTTGATATGAGTAACCTGAAACAATCGTATCCCGAATTAGTTGGCGGAAGCGATAGCGAAAAAGTACTCAATGGCATTGCATGGGACAGCAGCGGCAACCGTTTATTTGTTACAGGTAAAAACTGGAGTAAGTTGTTTGAATTGAAACTGCTCAATTAAATCAGGTAAGCTCCTGTAATTTCATCGCCTTTAAATTCTACATAAATATGTTCTTCCAACGTGGTGGCAACAGATAGCCCCACATAATCCGGCTGCACCGGAAAGGTTTTATGTGTGCGTTCAACCAACACCAGCGTTTGAATTTTCTTTGGCTGAAAATTGAGAAAAGGCTTTAACGCATACAGCATTGTTTTGCCACTGTTGGCCACATCGTCAATCAGCAAAACAGATTGGTTGTTGAACCCGATCTCCCGGTCAAGAAATACTTCAACAGGATATTTTTTATCAAGCGTTACTTCCACAAGTTCCACATGAATATTACTGATACTCATGACCTCTTCGGCCAATGTTTTTGCAACGATTAAGCCGCTTTGCCTGATTCCCGCAAAAAACATTTGCTGCTCATCGTGGTTCCGTTCTACAATTTCAAACGCAAGCCGTTTGAGTTTACGCCTGGTGCTATCCTTATCTAAAATGTATTTCTTTTCCATAGTTGAGAAATTAAAGATGCGAAGAAATAAGGAAAGAAAAAAAAGGAGAAAAAATAGAAGAGAAAGGAAAGGGGCCAAGTTCAGAAGGAAAGAGAAATGGGGGGGGGGGGGGGGGG
>JAKFDY010000361.1:0-4692 GCA_036675885.1 Lacibacter sp.
AACAAATTCAGGGCGAACAAATTTGATATATGGGATGCTGTTCGTAAATGTTTTTATCTCAATTCAAAGAAGGCGAGAGTAAAAGGCGAGGGAATAATCGCGATCTCTATTAAATTTACTGATATAATTTTGTTCTCAAACGAACAAATAGCCTGTGAAACACTTCACAATTACCATATTTTAGCTGCACAGAACTGCACAGCTACAATCACAATATCTACATGATCCGGATCGGCCTAATTTCAGACACACACGGTTTTCTTGACGAGTCAGTATTTCGCCATTTTGAACAATGCGATGAAATCTGGCATGCTGGTGATTTTGGTAATTTGGAACTTGCCAACCGCCTTTCGGCTTTCAAACCATTGAAAGGAGTGTATGGAAATATTGATGGGAATGATATCCGCAGTTTATATCCTGAGCATCTAAAATTTAAATGTGAGCAGGTGAATGTTTGGATGACTCACATTGGGGGATATCCCGGGAAGTATAATCCTAAAATCAGGGTGGAAATAAACCAAAATCCCCCTGACTTGTTCATATCTGGACACTCTCATATTTTAAAAGTTATGTGTTATGAGTGGTGACCTCGCAGCAGGATTACTCATAACCTTTAACTCTTAACTCATAACGGTATTCCTTAACCTCCTTAACTTTACCTCATGACGAAGCTCTCCGTTAACATCAACAAATTCGCCACCCTCCGCAACAGTCGTGGTGGTAACAGACCAAACGTATTACAAGCTGCTATTGATGCACAAAAATTTGGTGCCGATGGTGTAACCGTTCATCCACGCCCCGATGAGCGACATATCCGTTATGATGATGTACGACAGATCAAACAGATCATCACTACTGAATTTAATATTGAAGGTAACTGCCGTGAGCAATCCTTTGTTGATCTTGTGCTGGAAGTAAAGCCACACCAGGTAACACTTGTGCCCGATACATTAGGTCAGCTCACCAGCGATCATGGTTGGGATACCATTCAGAATAAACAGTACCTCATTGATATGATCGCCATGTTTAAAGATGCCGGTATCCGCACATCCATTTTTGTTGACCCTGAAATAAGAATGATCGAAGGAGCGGTTGAAACAGGTACCGATCGTATTGAACTATATACCGAAGGTTATGCCAAACAATACACAGACGATCCGGGTGAAGCCGTGTATCAATACCTTGTTGCGGCTACACGTGCCCGTTCGATGGGGCTGGGCATCAACGCCGGTCATGATCTTGATCTGCAGAATCTGCACTATCTCATACAAACCATTCCATGGATCGATGAAGTAAGCATTGGTCATGCACTTATTTGCGATGCGTTGTATCTTGGTTACGAAAATGCCATTCAGTTGTATAAACGGCAGTTGAATGTGGAATGAGGTTGAAGTTGAAGGTTAAGGTTTAAGGTTTAAGGTTGGGGGTTTAAGGTGCTCATAACTCATCATTCATCACTCATAACTCATAACAGTTGAAGGTTAAGGGTTATAAGTTAGGGGTATTCATCATCTTTCCGCCTTACCGCCTTCCCGGCAAATAAAATAACCACGAGTGGCAACGCCACGGAAAGAAGAAAGCCAAACAATACTATATTTATTCAAACGAATTTATTAGCTTTATTTCATAATAGGTTCTGCACATTTTTATAAAGTCTCTCCGTGCAAACCCGATAAGCTTCACCTCGTTATGTAAGTAGTAAGATATTCCTGTGGGCAAACCTCGTATAACATTATTCCGTCCCTGACTTGCTGATACAATTATTTGTTTACAATAAAACCAACGATTATGCGTAAGTCATTTTTGCCACTTATCATGGGCCTGCTATTCATTGCCATTTCTTTTATTAAATGCGCTGATAACGAACAAGGCCAGTCGGTGGCTGAGTCGGCCGCAGGAGAAGAAAAAAACAAATTCGGAGGTTATGAAACAAAGGAAAAATGGGGAGAGCACCTCGTTACCATTGGCGGTTGCAATGATTGCCATACGCCAAAGAAAATGACACCACAAGGGCCGGTTGATGACAGCAGCCTGGCTTTATCGGGGCACCCTTCGAATTTACCTGCTCCGGATGTTGACAGAAAGCAAATGGAAAGTAAGGGGCTGGTTGTTACCGCTGATTTTACCTCCTGGGTAGGTCCATGGGGAATTTCTTATTCGGCTAACCTCACACCCCACGAAACGGGAACAGGCAATTGGACTGAAAAACAATTTCTGTATGCTCTCAAAAACAGTGTGAGTAAAGGAATTCCGGGATCAAGGTCATTGATGCCACCCATGTCTATGATGCCCGTTAAGCATATGACCGATGATGAACTAAAAGCAATATATGCTTACCTGAGAACAGTTAAGCCAGTTGAGAATAATTCAGTTCAGCCAACGCCCCCTGTGTTAGCAGCAAAACATTAATGAGGTTATACAAACAACTGCAATAAACGGCCGCCTGGCAACGAAGTCATTAATACAGAAATAAGTAAACTGCTGTTAATGTGTTTTCTTTGTGCCTTCGTGTCTTTGTCCGAAGGACTTCTTTGGAGCGGAAAATAAAATAGTCACGAAGTCACAAAGAAAAAAAGAAACACAAAGAAGAATGTAATGTGCAGTTAACTGTATTTTTCTTTCCGTCTTTCCGTCTTCCCGGTAAACAAAAAACAATTCAATCGTATCATATGTCAAACATCAATCTCATTATCGAAGAACGTGCCGTTAACATCGGAAAGTTTATGGTGGGCAGGTTGCTTCCGTTCCGTCAGAAAAGAATGGTGGGTCCTTTTATTTATATCGATCACATGGGCCCTGTGCAAATGAACGAACGGGAGAATGTTGATGTATTTGCACATCCGCACATCGGGCTGAGTACACTCACTTTTTTGTTTGAAGGAAACATGATGCACCGTGATACCATTGGTACCGAAGTGGAAATAAAACCCGGTGCAGTTAACTGGATGACTGCCGGTAAAGGCATTGTTCATTCTGAACGTACACCTGAACACCTGCGTCATTCAAGTAAAACAATGCATGGCCTGCAGATATGGGTGGCCTTGCCGAAAGAACTGGAACAAATGGAACCTGAATTCTTTCACATCGATAAAGAACAGATACCAGCCTGGGAAGAAAATGGTTTGCAGTATAAATTAATTGCAGGAGAAGCATGCGGAAGAAAATCACCTGTACCTGTTTACAGCAAGTTATTTCTGATAGAGATAAAAAGTGAAACTACACAAACCGTGAAATTAGGAAGCGAGTTATTTGGTGAATCAGGTTTGTATATACTCGATGGAAGTATTGAAAGCGATGGCAATGTGTATGAACCAAAACAATTGCTGGTAGCAAAAGACAGCAGCCTCTGCGAGTTTACCATTACTGCTAACAGCAGCATTTATATTTTTGGTGGCGAACCTTTTCCCGAAGAACGCTTTATCGATTGGAACTTTGTTTCATCAGATAAAGCACTTATTGAAGAAGCAAAACAGAAATGGATAACACAGAAATTTGATAAAATAAAAGGAGAGGAAAATGATTTTGTGCCTTACCCCGCAGCTAAGGTTAAGGGTTAAAGGCGAATGGGGGAATAAGCAATAGGCAATAGACAATGAGCAATAGTGTCGTTTATCATTCATTACTCATTCTTACAGGTTGATGGTTTTGGGTTAAGAGTTATGAGTTAAGGATACTCATCACTCATTTCTTTAAAAGAAAAGTTGGCGCAAAGAAAGAAGATGCAGAGGCAAACGCAGAGTGCCCGCCACCCGTAACTCATAACCGATAACATTTAACTCATCATTCATCATGTAAAACCTCCGGGGTTTTTGAAACCCCGGAGGTTTATTCATCATTAGCGGTATATCTTTACACGGCTCACGTTCCAGGCCGGATGAATCACGAAACAGCAGCACATCGCCAGGCCACAATACGCAGTGGAAATTTCAGACCCAAAAAACAGAATAAAAAAAATAAGATAAAATGAACATTTGCATAGGGCAGACAAAACCAGTTAAAGGCAACTTTCAGCATAATTTTGAAATCCATAAAAAATTTATAGAAACGGCTGTCGAAAAAAAAGCAGACATCATTATATTTCCTGAACTGTCTTTAACAGGTTATGACAACAATAGTAAATAACAAAAATTAAAAAATGACAGAAAAATTCGACAGGACAATTCCGGCAGACGCAGTAAAATATTTTCGCAGTTGTATTGTAAATGGAGACTTACAAGGAGCGTTAAGTTGTTTCGACAAAGATGCTACATACATTGAGAGAGACGGACAGGAAATTACAGGTTTAAACAATATTAAAAAGGCAATGGAACATCTTTGTACCTGGAGTCCTGAAATAACAGGAAGTAGCTATAAGGTGACAATTGTTGGAAACCTTGCTGTTTGGATTGACAAATGGTCGCTTAAAGCAATAATGCCCGATGGAAACCCTGTTGAAATGAATGGTGCAACAAGTTGTATGATGAAGAAAAACGACGAAGGAATTTGGTTATGGTTAGTAGATAATCCATTTGCTGCAGAGGTTTTTGATAATTAACTACCCGTCTGTTTAAATGTTATTCGTTCGCATGCGAGTCTGGTGCAACCGCTACTGTGTACCCACAAATATTTATTAATTTTAAAAGAAAACAGATGGAACTACTCTACCATCGTCCAGACTATTCCGGTCTTTTTTCTGATAAGAGGCTGGAAAAA
>JAKFDY010000362.1:0-17433 GCA_036675885.1 Lacibacter sp.
TTGCTCTTCAAACTTTTTTTGCTGCCATTTAAACAACGCATAAACACCCGCACCAAATAGCAGCAAATAACACAGGTAAGCCAATACTGTTTGATACCAGGGGGGCAACATCTTAAATGCATACACAGCCGCTTTCGATTCATTACCAAGATTATTGCGCACTTTCACTTCAAAACTATAATTGCCTGCAGGCAGGTTGGTATATTCTTTTTCTGTACGCTTGCTCCATTCACTCCAGGTATTATCAAAACCGTTTAGCCGGTAACTGTATTCAAGATTTGATTGTAAGCCAAACAAAGGCGATGCAAAATCAAAACGTATCGTTCTCCAGCTGTTGCCTACACTGTGAACATCTGCTTTCTCCTGCGATTGTTTTTCATTCACGGCTTTAAAATAACCGCCAAATAAAAGACTATCGGTCTGGTTGATAATTCTTACAGCACGTATCTGCACCTGCAGGTTGGTGGCAGTTTGTTTATACTTCTCATAATTGATATGATAAAATCCTTTTTCGCCTCCAAGAAAAATATTTTGCTCATTCACTGCATACAAAAATTCAAATCCACTTAACATTTTTGTGTTCAGCTCCGGCAAATAAATTACAGCAGGTTCTTTCCCGGAAAAATCAATTACACCCAATGTTTTTTCGTGAATGAACCAAACGTTTCCGGTGGCATCTTCTTTCAGGTAACGTACACTTTGGTTGCCGATGATCTTTTGATAAAAGGGTGAAGGAACAAACTTCTTTGCTTTTTGATCAAACACATACACACCTTTTTCAGTTGCAACAACTACTTCATTCTTTACTTTGTAAATATGGTTGTTTAAAACAGATGGCAGGCCATGTTGGTTGGTATAGGTGGTTACATTATACTTTCCATCTGCTGATTGAACAACTTCATATACCCCATGATAAGGATGTGAAATCCAGATATGATCATTTTCATCAATCGTTATAAATCTTGATGATTCAATAAAACCCGGCACTGCGCCTGCTGAAGTAAACTGTCCGTTGTTATAATTAAAGAACTGAAGATTCTTATACGTGCCGGAAACAATTTTCTGTGCTGGAAAAGTGGAAGAAAGCGGGACAAAATTCCAGAAGCCTGCATCGTATGAAAAGGGAACAGCTGTATTATCCCTGATGAGAAAAGCACCTTCATGATGACCGAGCAAGAGTTGGTTATTAATCTCTGCCATTCCCCATGTTTGTCCTTTTGTATTATTCACCGGTTGAAAACTCCCTTTGCTGAAACTGAGATCATTCATTTGTTGCAGCCCGACACTATACAGCCCATTTGATGTACCGGTGTAAAGCTGGTTATTATGAATGATGGCTGTATAACCTGAGCCATCCTGCCCAAAAGGAGTAATATGTTTTATTGCGCTGTTGTAGGCAATAAAATCAACACCATTATCAAGTCCCAGCCAGAGATTGCGTTGGTTGTCGAGAAAAATACTCAGCACATTGTTGTTCTGCAATCCTTCAGTCTTCGAAAAGGTTTGAATAATGTTTCCTTTCAGATCAATGATGTAAACGCCGCTGTTGTTTGTTGCCAATGCCATCCACTCCTTATTAATAGGAGTAGTTGAATAGATACGCTCACTTTGAAACAAACTGTTATTTGGTGAAGCAAGTTTCGAAAGCGTATTATTTGTAAAATGAAAGATGCCGTTCTTAAGAGTAGTGATGAGAATACTGTCTTTGCCGCCCGGCAAAATACCTGTAACAGGATCGTTTGGAAGCGGACCACCGGTAACAGGTATCGTTGTCATTACATTATTCTCAAACTGGAGCAATCCGGTTACAAAGTCGTGTGCAAAGAGCCGGTCGTTACAAACTCCCATATACGACCATTCAGAAACTGCCCGGAATGTGGCGACCGCCTGGTTGCTGAACTTGAAAATTTTGGTTGAAGTACGGAAGAACACATCCTTTTTGTAAGCAACAATATCCCACACATCGCCAAAGGATTGGTCTTTTGCAGGAATAAAATCATCAAGCTGATGATAGATCAACCGGCCATTTGCTGCCGGGGCGAAATACCCCAGCTCGTCTTGTCCACCTACATATATTTTATTATCAGTACTGATCTCTACTGACCGGACAATAGTGCGATTTGGGAGCGGGTAAAGTGTCCAATACCTGCCATCGAAACTTAATAACCCTTCATTGTTAGCAATGTAAATAATGCCATTCTTATCCTGCTTAATATCCCAGTTCTGAAGTCCCGCAGCATAAGATTGTTTAGAGTAATTGATGACATCTGGCAGGCCAATCGTGTTTTGGCCAAGGCATGTTAAAGGGAAGAGAACGAAGAGCAGCAATTTCTTCATCAGCAGGCATCGTTATTAGAAAGTGAATGTAAAGAAATTTTGCTGATGTAGTATTGATGTAGTACAAATCTATTGATAATCAGTTTATTGAATTTATTGATGTAGTAATGATGAGGCGGTTTATTTCCTAACTGTAGAGGTTGAGAATATCTTTAGTTTCTCAATTCCCCTTCGATTATTTAATAACTAAAACGATTGCTTTATGAAATGTAAGTACACAATTCTGTGTCTTGTAGTTTTCCTCGGCATTTTTCTGCAGCAGTCTTTCGCACAGACTTTATCTGTTACCGGAAGCGTAAAAAACAAAGCAACGGGTGAGCCTTTAGTTGGCGCAACCGTGCAGGTGGAAGGCCCATCCACTTCCACCTTAACTGATGCTGCTGGCCGCTTCACAATTTCTGCAACCCGTGGTTCGGTATTGCTGGTTACCTACACCGGGTTGGCCGATTTCCGTTACACCGTAACCGGTTCAGGTGCGGCAGACATTCAATTAGAAGAAAGCTCCGCTACCAGCCTCGGTGAGGTAGTAGTAGTGGGCTACGGTACCCAGAGGGTTACAAAAGTATCCGGTGCCATCTCAACCATTAAAGCGGCAGATATTGACAAGCTGAAACCGGTTCGTACTGAAGAAGCATTGCAAGGCCGTGCATCAGGTGTAAATGTTATCCAAGGTGGTTCACCTGGCTCAAGACCAACCGTGCTCATCCGTGGTATTCCTTCATTTTCCGGTACAGATCCAATTGTGGTAATTGATGGTGTACCACAAACCTTAACTGATTTCAATGCTATCAATCCATCCGATATTGAATCGGTGAGCGTATTGAAAGATGCATCTGCTACAGCTATCTATGGTGTAAAGGGCGGTAATGGTGTGATCGTTGTAACAACCAAATCAGGTCGTAAGAACAAGAAAGCAGATATTTCAATAAGCAGTAACTACGGTGTGCAGGAAGTAGCCAACACAATTGGTGTGTTAAATGCAACCGAATATGGAGCTATACTTAATGAAGGCAGTGTTACAGCCGGTGGCAACCCCATCTTTCCAGATCTTTCAGTATTGGGTGTTGGTACCAACTGGCAGAACGAAGTGTTTAAAAATGCTACTTTCCAAACGCATAGTATTTCTGCCCGTGGCGGCAGCGATAAAATGATTTACTTCTTATCAGCTGGTTTTCTTAACCAGGGTGGTATAGTAGGTGGTAACGAAAAGTCAAGATTCAATCGTGGCAACTTCACCGCCAACCTTTCGTTTGATCTTACTTCAAAACTCAAGTTCATTTTAAACACCACTGGTGTTTTGCTTGATGGAAGAGGTATCCAGGAAAACTCATTCAATAGTGTATTGGGCAGTGCGTTGAATTTTGACCCTACTGTTCCTGTATTAAATAATGTACCCAACACTGTCGGTAAATATGGTTACAGCAATTTGTTGTTGTCTGAAATTTTCAACCCACTTACTAAACTGGATAATACCTATAATAAAAATGCAGGCAACAAACTCTATGGTAAGTTTGAAATGCAATACACTGCTATTAAGGACCTCGTTCTTACCAGCCGCTTTGGTTACACTAAGTACGATGGTAATGCAAAGAGTTTTACACCATTGGTGTTTTATGGTCCGTTGAATGTTGAGAACAGCATGAACGCTGATGGCTCACAGGTAACAGGTCGTTTCAACAGTGTATCTCATGAAAAAACAAGCAACTTTAATTATACCTGGGAAACCTTTGGTAACTATAATTTCAGTATTGCCAGCGATCATAATTTTGAAACTGTATTAGGTTTCTCATTGGCAAAAACATCAGGCAATGCAGCAGGTGCAAGCCGCCAGGATGTACCATTTAACTCATGGGAGTTTGCTGATTTTACAGCAGCAACAGGTAATAACACAGCCACTAATTCTAATGCTGTTAATGGTTACTATTATCAATACTTCAGAAGAAATCTTTCTTACTTTACCCGTATTAACTACGACTATCAGAATAAGTATTTAGCATCATTCACAGGCCGTAGAGATGGATCATATGCTTTTGGTGTAGATAATAAGTTTGCCAACTTCTTATCTGGTTCTGTTGGTTGGGTAGTGTCAAATGAAAACTTCTTTAAATCTTCGTTTGTTGATTATTTAAAAATCAGAGGTAGTTATGGTTCTGTTGGTAATGAAAATGTAAGTCCTCAGTTTGTTGGTATTGTAACTGGTGGTCCGAGCTACGGACCAACTGCAAACAGCAATGGTTATACATTTAATGACGTTTTCTATCCCGGATCAACAGTAGGTTCTGCAGCCAATAATGCATTGCGTTGGGAAAAACAATTGCAGATGAATGTTGGTTTCGATCTTACGTTCTTCAAAAAGAAATTCAATCTTACTGCTGATTATTTTGAGAAGAAGGTTGATGGCTTGTTGTTTACGCCTTCTGCTTCTTTATACCTTGGTACAGTTCCTATTCCAACTGCTAATATTGGCTCCACTTCAAGTAAAGGTGTTGATATCACACTTGGTTACAACGAAACAATTGGCAAAGATTTCCATCTTACCACATCACTCACATTTACTACTTCTAAAAATGAAGTAACTGCAACCAATAGCGATGGTACAGCTAAAATTGTAGGCGGTGGCTATTTTAATGGTCAGTCGCAAACAGTAACGGTGTTTGAAAAAGGATATACTCCCGGTTATTTCTATGGTTATAAAACAAATGGTTTGTTTCAAACCTTCGATGAAATTACCAAAGCGCCAACGCAAGCTGGCGCACAACCCGGTGATATACGTTTTGTAGATGTAAATGGAGATGGAAAAATTACCGCAGCAGATCAAACCAAGATCGGCGATCCGTTCCCTGATTTCACCATGGGTTGGAACCTTGGATTGGAATACAAAAATTTCGACTTTTCAATGTTCACTTATGCATCAGTTGGTAACGATGTGTACAAGGCGTTTGAACGTAATGCTAACTTCTCCAATAAATCAAGAGAAGTGTTAGGCCGTTGGACAGGTGCAGGCACAACCAATGATGCACGCACTCCACGTTATTCATTTACTGATGCAAACAGCAACATTCGTGTATCAGAAAGATACGTGGAAGATGGATCGTTTGTAAAGATCAAAAACCTTCAGTTAGGTTATACATTTCCTGAGCAAATGACGAAGAAAGTATTTAGCCGTCTTCGTTTATATGTGCAGGTGCGTAATGCATTCACCTTTACCAAATATACCGGCTTCGATCCTGAGATTGCAGGTGGTATTCTTGATACAGGTATTGATCGTGGTGCATATCCACAAGCAAGAACTTATTCATTTGGTCTTGACATCAAATTATAATCTTCAACAAAAAAAAGTAACAATGAAGAAGATCACAATTCATATAGCAAGTTTGTTTCTGTTGATGTTGATGCTTGCATCTTGTAAAAAGTGGGTTGATTATAACCCACGTGAGGATTTCAGAATTACAGAACTTGATTATTTAAAATCAGAATCTGATTATCGAACAATGGTAGTGAGTGTTTACACACCGCTGCAATGGATCAACCAGGTAGTGCCTATTGGTGATATTGCATCTGACAATGCAGTGAGCGGTGGCGAAAATGCATCGGATGTATTGGCACTTCAACAGATCGATGATTACACACATACTTCGGTTAACTCAGCACTTGAAGAGATATGGAAGTCTGCATACGAAGGTGTAAACCGTGCAAATTATATGACGCAGTATAAAGACAAAAACCTTGCAGGCAATACCGTTGACTTTGCAGGTAAAGACGCGTTATATGGCGAAGTATATTTTATTCGTGCTTATTATTATTTCACATTGGTGAAAATGTTTGGCGATGTGCCTTTGTTTGTTGATAAGCGTTTAAGCCTCAGCGACAGCAGGTCATTACAACGTAGTGCCAAGGCCGAAGTGTATAAACAAATTGAAGCGGACCTTACTGCTGCCATTGCAGTGTTACCTCCGGTGCAACAACAGAAAGGCCGTATCACAAAATATGCAGCCCAGGCATTACTTGGTAAAGTATTGATCTATCAAGGAAAATTTGATGCTGCTGCAACAGTGTTGGAAAGTGTAATTACTGCAAATGCATTTTCACTGGTAACAAATTTCGGATCAATGTATCTGGCAAGTGGTGAAAACGGTCCTGAATCTGTTTTTGAAATTCAATACTCAAATACTTCACCTTACTACAATTGGCCGGGATATAACAGAGGCCAGGGAAATTATGCAGTGCAACAATGTGGTGTGCGTGGTTTGAATGGCAGTAACGCAATGCCTTATGCAGCCGGTTGGAGCACCAATCTTCCAACACAAAATCTGGCCAATGCTTATGCAGCTGGCGATCAACGTAAAGCTGTAACTGTACTGGATATTGAAGCCTATAAAAATGCAAACCCTGCATTTAACATTACATACCAGGTAGCGCCTTACAAGAATACAGGTTTATACAATCAGAAGTATTTACCACGTAAAGGTGAAACAAGTGGTCAGTTGGAATTGAACTATACCAATAACTTCCGCATCATCCGTTATGCAGAAGTATTGTTGTTGGCTGCTGAAGCGTTCAACCGTTCTTCAACACCAAATGATACAAAGGCACAGGATTATCTCAACCGTGTACGTCAACGTGCATTTGCTGATAACCTGCATAATATTACTTCAACAGGTACTGCTTTGCGCCAGGCCATTTGGGACGAGCGCAGGTTAGAGTTAGGAATGGAAGGCGATCGTTTCTTTGATCTTGTACGCACAGGACAGGCTGCAACAAAGATCACTGGCTTTGTTGCCAATAAACACGAAGTGTTTCCAATTCCACAAAACGAAGTACTTATTTCAGGATTAACCCAAAATAACGGTTACTGATTCCAACACATTAAAAACTGATAATTATGCGTACAATAAAAAATATAATTCAGTTTGCGGTTTTACTGCTCGTTATTGCGGGCTGTAAACCGGAATTGAATGATGACATTTCATTTCTTAACAGTGCTGTCACGGCAGGAAAATTATCGGCACTGTTTGAAATTACACAGGATAATACCGGTAATGTAACCATTACGCCAAACGGTGAAGGTGCTGTTTCGTTTGAAGTGTATTATGGTGATGCTACTGCAGCGCCAGCCAAAGTGCAGGCAGGAAAAAACACTACACACAAATATGTTGAAGGTGTTTACACTGTAAAAGTAGTTGGTTATAATATCACCGGCAAAGCAACAGAAGCAACGCAGCAACTTACTGTTTCGTTCCGTGCACCGGAAAATTTAGAAGTAACTGCTGATGTGGATGTGGCAAATAACTTTAAAGTAAACGTAAGTGCAAAGGCACAATATGAAACGATGTTTCGTGTATATTTTGGTGATGTACCAAATGAAGTGCCTGTTTCGTTTATGGAAGGTGAAACCATCAGCCATACTTATGCAGCTGTTGGCACTTATACCGTAAAAGTTGTTGCATTAAGTGGTGGTGCAGCCACGACACAGTTTACAAAGGATATCACAATAGTTGATCCCATACTACTGCCATTGACATTTGAATCTGCAACATTGCAATACAACTTTATCAATTTTGGTGGAGGTAATGCAACAGTGATCAATAACCCAAACAAAACCGGCATCAACACCAGTAATAAAGTAGGACGCATGGTGAAAAGTGCACCTGAAGTTTGGGGTGGCAGTGTTATTACAATAGGTGCGCCAATTGATTTTTCTGCGAATAAAGTATTCCGTATGAAAGTGTATTCACCTAGAGTGGGTGCAAAAGTGTTATTGAAAGTGGAGAATGCAACCAACAGCGGTATAAATTTTGAAAAAGAAACAGCTACAACTATTGCCAACGCATGGGAAGACCTGGTGTTTGATTACAGTGCCATCAATACAGGAAATTCCTATCAAAAAATTGTACTCATATTTGAATTGGGTACAGTTGGTGATGGTTCTGCAAACTTTACTTTCCTGTTTGATGATATCCGTTTAACGAACACAATACCCTCAGCTCAAATTGATCTTCCTGTTACGTTTGATGAAGCAGGAGTAAATTATACCATGACTGATTTTGGTGGCAACAATACAGTTGATGGAGTTGATCCCGGTAACAATGCCAACAAAGTAAAAGTTACTACAAAGCCAAATGGTGCTGAAACATGGGCAGGTACAACTATTGGTACGCCAACAGGGTTTGCAGCAAAGATTCCGTTTGCAGCAGGTTCAACAAAAATGAGTATGCGTGTTTATTCTCCCGCAGCAGGTATTCCGGTTCGTTTGAAAGTAGAAGACCATGCTGATAATACTAAATCAGTAGAAACACAGGTGCTCACCACTGCAGCTAATACATGGGAAACATTGCAATTTGATTTTTCTAACCAGGCAAGTGGCACTGCAACTATTAATCTTGCTTACAATTATGATAAGGCTTCAGTGTTCTTCGATTTTGGTACAGTTGGCAGCGGTAAAGTATTTATGTGGGATGATGTAAAATTTGAGCCCGCTTCATCTGGTGCAACTACTATTCTTGATTTTGAATCAGCTTCACCATATAACATCACAAACTTCGATGGTGGAAATTTAACCGTCATCAGCAATCCACAATCAGGTGGCATTAATACCAGTGCAAAGGTTGCACAAATGGTGAAAGGTGCAGGCCAGCCATGGGGTGGAAGTTTTGTTACATTGGATAATCCAATCGATTTCTCGGTGAAGAAAACATTCAAGATGAAAGTGTATTCACCACGTGCAGGAGCTAAGGTGTTATTGAAAGTAGAGAACCTTTCAAATGGCGCACTCAATTTTGAAAAAGAAGTGCTTACTACAGTTGCAAATGGTTGGGAAGAACTCACATTCGATTACTCAGCTATCAGTACAGCTAACACTTATCAGAAAGTGGTACTCATTTTCGATCTTGGAACCATTGGTGATGGTTCTGCAAATTTCACATTCCTGCTTGATGATATTCGTCTTCAATAATGCTTAAAAAGAATTTTATGACAATCAGAATAAAATCACTCTCTATCTTTTTGCTTGCAGCCGTTGCATTTATTGCCGGTTGCGAAAAAAAGGAATACAGCTTTGGCGATTTTAAAACGCCATTGGATCTTACACTTACAGCTGCAGTTGCAGGTGTAGATGCAAGTAATCCAAACGGAAATGGTACAGGTGCTGTAGCAATCACTACAACAGCTAAAAACGCACTTACGTATAAAATTGATTTTGGCGATGGTAAATCGCAGCTTGTTCCATCAGGCAGCATCAATTACAAATACACAAACCCCGGTACTGATGAGTACGTTATCAACGTAAGTGCAATTGGCACAGGTGGTGTTGTATCAACCATCAGTAAGAAAGTAACGGTGTTTGTTGCATTTGAAATTCCTGCAACCATTTTACAGAATATGACTGGTGGCACTTCCAAAATATGGGTTTCAGATAAAGATGCACCGGGCCATTTTGGTGTTGGACCTAATGATCAGTTTTCTCCTATCTGGTATGAAGCAGGGCCTAACTCAAGAGATGCCTGTTCTTATGATGATGAGATCACTTTTTCAAAAGATGCCAATAATAATATCCTGATGAGCATCGATAATAAAGGGCAATCATTTTCAATTGGTGCTTCAACTGCATATTATGGATTTGGCGGTGGCGATGCTTGTCTGGGTGTTACGGCATCCGGTACAAAGAAATTGGCGTTTATGGATGCAACCTCTGCATCAACACCGGCTGTCTCAACAAGGATACAGTTTGATGTGCCAGGCAATGGATTGATCATTTTTGGAACGGGTGCAACAACATATGAGATTTTATCGATCACTGCAACAACGATTCACTTGCGCAATATTGGAATTGACGGCAATGCATGGTATCAGAAATTAAAAGTGAAATCATAACACATGACAAGAATTTGTTTAATAGTGTTGTTATCTGCGCTGTCTTTTTTCTCCTGTAAGAAAAAAGGCAGCCCGGGTAACACCGATGTGGCTCCGACAAATCTTACACTCAACGCAGTGGTAAGTACTGATAACAGTGGCAATGTAGAATTCACTGCTG
This sequence comes from Lacibacter sp., assembly GCA_036675885.1. Taxonomy (GTDB): domain Bacteria; phylum Bacteroidota; class Bacteroidia; order Chitinophagales; family Chitinophagaceae; genus Lacibacter. Next base: position 10,367 of record JAKFDY010000362.1, read on the forward strand.
CAGCAACCAATGCTGCAACCTACGAGTATGGTTATGGTAATGGCGTGTTTGCATTGGTGCCTTCAGGAAAAGTAACATACAAGTATCCTGCATCAGGAACGTATAGCGTAACTGTTACTGCAAAAAGTGCAAGTGGTAAAACAGTATCTAAAACAATACAGATCACCGTTGCAGTTGGTTTGTCGTTGATCTTTAGCGATGAGTTTGATACGAATGGTGCACCTGATCCGGCGAAGTGGGGTTATGATATTGGTACAGGCTCTAACGGATGGGGCAATAATGAACAACAGTATTACACCGGCAGAAGCGATAATGTGATTGTACAGAATGGTGTATTGAAAATTACGTTGAAAAAAGAAAACTACAGCGGCAGTTCATACACATCAACACGTATGCTTACAGCAAACAAGTTTTCGTTTACGTATGGTATTGTTGAAGTAAAAGCAAAGTTGCCGGCAGGTGGCGGCACATGGCCTGCTATCTGGATGCTGGGTGCAAACATCAACACAGCCGGTTGGCCTGCATGTGGTGAAATAGATATTATGGAACACAAAGGCAATGATCTTAACCGCATTTTTGGAACACTGCATTATCCCGGTCGTTCTGGTGGCAGTGCCGATGGCAGTTCACGCATCATCAGCAATGCATCAACCGAGTTTCATATTTAAAAAGTAGAATGGACAGCTGCTGCTATTAAAATTTATGTGGACGATGTGTTGTTCCATACGGTTGCTAATTCAACAGCCATTCCGTTCAATCATAATTTTTTCATTATCATGAACGTGGCCATGGGCGGAACATTTGGTGGTGCTGTTGATCCAAATTTCAACAGTGCTTCCATGGAAGTTGATTATATAAGGGTTTATCAATAATGATCATATAGCTGAAGGGAGTAGAGCGTATTCTCCGGAATCAATAGCACAAGTGAATCACGTTTTTTATCGAATCAAATATCTTTCACTTTGCCTTTGCTTTCGGTTTGCACATTAATTAATATCTTTTTTATGAAAACAAATAAAGTGTTGTTTGTGCTGGTAATGTTATTGTGTGTTGGATGGACAATTGCACAGGCGCAAAAGAAAAGAAAGTTGGTTTGGGCCGATGAGTTTAATACAAACGGTTTGCCCGATAGTACGAAATGGAGTTACGATCTTGGCCGTGGCTGTCCGGATAATTGCGGATGGGGTAATAACGAGCTACAGTATTATACACAGAAGCGAAAAGAAAATGCACGTGTAGAAAATGGTAAACTCATTATTGAAGCACATAAAGAAAAATTTCAGGATGCAGATTATACTTCAGCACGCTTAGTGTCAAAAAACAAAGGCGATTGGAAGTATGCACGTATTGAAGTAAAAGCAAGGCTGCCTGCAGGTCGTGGTATGTGGCCTGCTATCTGGATGCTGCCTACCAAATGGGAATATGGTGGCTGGCCTCACAGTGGAGAAATTGATATTATGGAAAATGTTGGTTACTGGCCCGATTCATTGTTTGCAACAGTGCATACAGGTGCATACAATCATGGGCAGGGTACACAGGTGGGTACGGCAATTTCGGTAAAGGATCTTTCTACTGCATTTCATGTGTATGCCATAGAATGGATGGATGATAAAATTATTTTCATGCTCGATGGGAAAGAATATCATCGATTCAATAATAATAAAACAGGAAGTGCGGCATGGCCTTTCGATAAACAATTTCATTTGTTGATGAATATTGCAGTTGGTGGTAACTGGGGCGGAAAATTTGGTATTGATGACTCCATTTTTTCGCAGCGAATGGAGATCGATTATGTTCGGGTATATCAATAATAGTAAATGATCTGCGTTTCGACCAGATGCAATACATCTATGAGCACGGAGATTTTAAACTGTTCATTGGTGGCAACAGCCGTGATGTAAAGGAAGCGAAATTCGAATTGAAGAAATAAGTAAAGCAATCAGAATTATAGCAGCAAAACAAAACCCTTTCAATGTTGAAAGGGTTTGTTGTTTTTTAGCGTTTCGCCAAGTCGGCTTTTTTAAAGATGGATCTTACTGCGGCATCAATTTCTTTTGAACTGATATTACGGTTACTCACCTCATCGGTAGCCCAACCCTGCCAAACTGTTTTACCACTGCTTGCATCAATCATGTTAACAGTTATTGTTCCTTCCTTAATGGTTCGTTCGCTACGGTCGTAGCCAATAAACTGTGAGGGATAGTTCACAATAAAATAACGTCTGTAATACGGGCTATAGAATGTTCTGTAGAAAGGTTGCGAATAAACCGGATCGTTACTCTGAACAGTAGAACGTTCTACCAACAGATCATAACTTAATAAAATATCCGGACGACGTTTTGTTTCGCTCCATCCTGCTTTTGTTAATTCTTTACTTACTGCTGCACGGATATTTGCTTCTGCAATATCGTTGTTGTTGTTACGATCATTACGCCCCTCATCACCTTGATCAACCCATGCAAATGTTTTGTAATTGGAAAAATTAAAAGCCTGATCTTTCTCAATATGTGCTGCTGGCCCACAACCCGCCAGCAAGAGTAATAAAGCCGGTAAAAACATCCATCTGCTCAAATGCTTTTTCATAGTACCTCCATTGTTTTAAGAATATGTTCAATTAACATACCACAGACGATACCTGCATGGAAAGGTTTATTAAAGCATTGTGAAATCTATAACAGTTAATTTCTTGTGAAGAAGCCTAACTGCTTCTTATTCTTCCTGTTGAATCGTAAATAGTTCATTCAGCTCTTGAGCCAATTAAGAAAAGCGGAGGCTTTTGTTTTGTTAATAATGATCTCTTCTTCCATTTTTACATGGAGTTTGATGAAAAGCTTACGTAAACTGTAGTGCTCAACTTCCTTGATACTTTCTTTATTGACGAGGAATTGCCTGTTGGCACGAAAGAATGCAGTACCACAAAGTTCTTCCAATTCTTCAAGCGAACTGTTTACCTGGTAACGTTGGTTTAAGATAGTGGTGAGTGAAGTGAACTTGTGTTCAACTTTAAAACAGGCAACATCAGTTGTTTTAACAGGTATGATCTTGTTGCCGTTGTTGATGAGTAATACCTGCGACTTTGCTCGATTACCTGTTAATGTATTGATCAACGCTTCGTAATTGATATCAGCAGAACTGCCGCTGTTCTTTGTAAACATTTTGTATTTACCAAACGCATTTTCAATACTTTCTCTTGAATAAGGTTTTAAAACATAAGCAATGCCATTATGATCAAATGCCTGTAAAGCATGCTCATGATAAGCAGTGCAATAGATAACGGGAACTGTCGGTTGTATTTCTTTGAAAATTTCGAAACTATAACCATCACCCAACTGAATATCACTAAAAATCAATTGTGTTGAGTGCGGCTCATTAAAGTAGGCGATGGCTTCTTTTACAGAACTGAGCACAGCCGTAATGGTAATTGATGGATCGAGTTGTGTGAGCAGTTCGCAAAGCTCATCCGAAACAAGTTTCTCATCTTCAATTAAAACAATATGCATGTCAGGTTCGGTTTTGGTTGTAATGATCAGGTTAATACTTTTATTGTAACAGCAAACTCATCATTGACTTGTTCAATTGTAATAGCTTCATTTACCAATAAGCGATACCGCTCGGCAAGGTTTTGCAAACCTATTTTTGTTGATTTTTCTTTGTATGCTCTTGGTTGCCTGTTATTTCTAACCGTGATGTTGTTTGTTGTTTTATCATAGTCAATGGAAATGTGCAAAGGCAATTCGTTTGAAAGGGTATTATGTTTGATGGCATTTTCAACCAACGTAAGCAACGCATAAACTGGTAGCTTGCCTTCAACCGATTTTAATTCTTCATTTTCAACAGTATAAGTAAGCATCGATTGAAATCTTGTTTTCTGCATCTCTAGATAAGTAAGACAGAATTGCAACTCATCTTTCAATGTTACCAATGAGTCGTGTGCAGTACTGGTGGAAAAACGTAGTACATTGGCCAGCTGTAATAAATATTGTTCTGCTTTCTGCCCATCTTTTTTCATCAGCAACCTTAATGTGTTCAAGGAATTGAACAAGAAATGCGGATGTAACTGCATTTTCAACTGGTTGTTTCTTGCTTCAAGATTAGTTTGCCGCAGCAATTGATTTTCTGTTTCTATTTTTTGTTTACGCAGTGTCATTAAAAAAAGTTCACACACAACCAGTATAATCATGTTGATGGTTAGTGCATGAATAAACTGTGGAAAGAAAAGTCCCACACGTACAGGCCTGTTGTTACGAATGAACAATGACGGTTCCTGGCCGGTTGTCGTTACCTGTTGAAGCCCTTGCTCATTATTCATCGTCAAACGGGGAAAACCTTCCACACCGGTTAATACATTTCCTCTTTCGCTCAGTTTAATTTGTGGTGGAGGAAAATAACTACGCATCAGATCAGGTAAACCCATTGCAAGAAAAAAAGACAGACAGATACTGATAACAGAACGGATAATAATCTGCTGTAAAAACTGAATACGCTGTTCAAGTATCAGCAGTGTGATATTAATAACCCAGAACAGGAATGTGATGCCGGTGATAAATGTAATACCCGGAATAAAAACAGAAAACTTATTGAATTCAAAACGAACAAAAGGAATGCCTGCTATTAAGCCAAACAACGGAGTTGTTATAATGATAGTAAGCAGCAGTTTATTCCTGAGTTTTTTGTTTTTTAAAATTTCATTCATGCTTGTGAGTAATGCGCAAAGGTGCAGTCTGCAGTTTGTTTTTGCAATCTCAGGCAATGGCTTTTAACAATCTTTACTGTTAACGGCTTTAAGACTTGTTGTTTATTTTTTTACCAGCAAATCTTCATCTCAAATTGCGTACGCTTTACTTCTGCTTTTGTCCATTTCAAGCCCTTTAACATTTTCTTTCATGCGCATTTGAAAAATATTTGTGCATCAAAACAGCTGCTATGCTGTTGCAGGCGGCAAACATCTTCACTAAATCTTTTCAGGAATGACAATTAAATTAATCTCTATGTACAGGAAGAGTCTTCGCACAGTTCCTTTTTTATTAATGCTTTTCACTTTTGCTTCACTCAACTCATGCAGCAAAGCATCAAGCGACGATGATGATGATGTTACAGGCAACTGGAAACGAAGTTTTGAGTTTGAAGGTGTTGGCCGTACAGAGGCTGTTACTTTCACAATTGGTACAAAAGTTTTTATTGGTCTTGGTTATGATGGTACAGACAGGTTGCTTGATTTCTGGGAATTTGATCAATCGACAGGCACCTGGTACAGGCGGGCAGATTTTCCTGGCGTTGCACGCAACAGTGCTGTGGCATTTGCAGCAAATGGCAAAGGTTATGTAGGCACAGGATATGATGGCTTAAAAAAGTTGAAAGATTTTTGGGAATATGATCCGGCAACCAACACATGGGAACAGGTGGCAGATTTCGGTGGCACTGAACGTTATGGCGCAGTTGCATTCACTATTTCCGATAAAGGCTATGTTGGAACAGGGTATGATGGCAACTATTTAAAAGATTTGTGGCAGTATGATCCGTTAATAAATACCTGGACGCAGAAAGCAAGTCTTGCAGGAAGTAAACGTACGGATGCTGTTGCATTTGTACATAGTGATAAAGGTTACGTTGTTACAGGTATCAACAACGGAAGCTACCTCAACGATTTTTGGGTGTATGATCCTGTTGCAAATGCATGGACAGAAAAACGTAAGATCACAAATGTAAGCGATGATGATTACGATGATGATTACAGTGGCATTACCCGCAGTAACGGAATTGTGTTTGTGATGAATGACATTGCTTATCTCTCAACAGGCAGCAATGGTTCGGTAATGGGAACAACATGGGGCTATGATATTGCCAATGATACGTGGGAATCAAAAACAGGTTTGGAAGGTGCAGCCCGTGAAGGTGCTGTTGGATTTTCAGTAAACAACAGGGGCTATATTACAACAGGGCATAGCAGCAGTTCAAGGTTTGATGATTTGTGGGAATTTTTCCCATTTGCTGAACAGAGTGATGATGATAACTAAACCTTTTACTTCATTAAAATTTCATACATGCGTAAATGGCCGGAAAGTTTTTTGGTGCTGTTGTTTGTTTTGCTCATTGTAATGCAGGCCTGCCAAAAAATAGATGTTGATTATGGCGAACCAGATTACACAAATGATCCCAATGTAACCTACTACGATAATTATAAAAGTGAAACGGCAACCTATATTGTAGATTCTTTTAGTACATCTAATCTCCAGTTGTTTACAGTCGGGTATCACAACGATCCTTTTACAGGCGTAACAACGGCCGCCTCATATGCTGAGCTGCAGCTGCCGGGTGAAAACCCGGTGGCTAATGCCAGCGTGGTATTTGATTCATTGCAATTGATATTGGTGCCGAAGGGAACATTTTATGGCGACAGCACACAACCTCTCACATTGAATGTGTTTCGGCTTGCAGAAAATATCCGCAGTAAAACAACAACTGTTTTTTATAATACTTCTTCTTTTGCGCTTGCAGATAAAATTGGTTCGAAAACAATCAATCTTGCAAACAAAACAGGCTCGGCAATATCTATTCGTTTGTCTGATGCTGCAGGTCAGGAGTTGTTGGGAAAATTTGTAACCAGCAGTATCGAAATTTCTGATTCAAGTAATTTTTATCAATACTTCAAAGGCATTTGTATTACTGCCGATTCAACTGTTACAAACACTGTTACTTCTTTCGGCAGCAATACAGAATCGGTACTCATGCGGTTAACCTATCATGAAAAAGGGTTATATGCAACTTATAAAAATATTGATTTTGGTTTTACCAGTGGCCGACAGTTCAGCCGTATTCAAATGCGGACAACAAGTGCTGATCTTGCATCGGTGATACCCGGCCGGTCGCAATTGCTCAGCAGTGCTGTAACAGGCGGCAACTGTTATTTGCACAATTCATTTGGTGCATATATCAGGATCAATTTTCCTACGTTGCTTACGTTGAAAGAAAAACATCCTTACATGCGTGTGCTCAAGGCTTTGATGATCATTAAACCTAAAAGTGAAACATGGGTATTTCCCTACAGGTTACCACCGGCAATAACTCTT
>JAKFDY010000363.1:0-2581 GCA_036675885.1 Lacibacter sp.
AAATGCATTGCCATGTGCAATAGCCTGCATCGCGAGATCTTTTTTACCGGTTGTTTTACCTTTGATAGAAAATTTGGCACTGGCACCAATCGGTGTGGACTTTGATTTTTGTCCGCCGGTATTTGAATACACTTCCGTATCGAGTACCAGTATATTTATGTTTTCACCAGTTGATAATACATGATCGAGACCACTGAAACCAATATCATAAGCCCATCCATCTCCCCCAACGATCCACATGGATTTACGCTCCAGGAAGTTGGCGATATTCAATAACTGGTTTGCTTTCGGATCTTTTAATTCTCTCAACCTGCGTTTTAATTCATTTACATTTTTGCGTTGTTCAATGATCTCTGTTTCCACTGTCTCATCGTTATTTAAAATAGATTCAACCAGTTCTTCACCCAATTCATTTTTTAAATAACCTGCAAGGCTCCTTGCATATTCTCTTTTCTGATCATTAGCCAATTTAATTCCCAAACCAAATTCAGCGTTATCCTCGAATAAGGAATTGGCCCATGCCGGTCCGCAACCTTCACTGTTTGTTGTCCATGGAGTTGTTGGAAGATTACCTCCAAAGATGGAAGAACAACCTGTAGCATTGGCCACGATCATGCGATCGCCAAATAATTGTGTGAGTAATTTCAAATAAGGTGTTTCACCACAACCACTGCAGGCACCGGAGAATTCAAACAATGGCTCTAACAGTTGTGAACCTTTTACTGTGCTCCTGTTGATCCTGGTACGATCGATATCAGGCAATGAAAGAAAATAATCCCAGTTCTTTTTCTCCACCTCTTTCAATGGTAATACATCGTGCATGTTAATAGCCTTATAACCCGGTTCGGTTTTACTTTCAATCGGGCAGACTTCATAACACAAATTACAACCGGTGCAATCTTCTACCGAAACCTGCAAAGTGTATGATTCCTGGTCTTTGAAAAATTCTTTACCAATCGGTGCGGTATGTTTGAAGAAATCAGGCGCATCAACCAGCAGGTCATTGTGATAAACTTTTGGACGGATGGCCGCATGCGGGCAAACAAAGAAACATTTACCACATTGTGAACATAACTGCGGATCCCAAACCGGAACCTGGTCGGCAATATTTCTTTTCTCATATTTCGTAGTGCCGGATGGATAAGTACCATCGACCGGGAATGCACTTACGGGTAATTCATCACCGTCGCCGGCTATTATTTTGGAGAGTACTTCCTGCACAAATAATGGCGCATCCTGTGTTTTCAATATTTCAATTTCTTTGTTGCCGATGGTATAACCGGTATAATCCACCTGGCTGAGATTGGCCAGTGTTTGATCAACCGCATCAAAATTCTTTTGCACCACCGCTTCACCCTTTCGACCATAGGTTTTGCGAATGCTTTCTTTAATATATTCGATGGCCTGTTCTTTGGGTATCACATTGGAAATAGCAAAGAAGCAAGTTTGCAGAATGCTGTTAATGCGGCTACCCATACCCGTTTCTTTGGCAACCCTTGATGCATTGATCACATAAAATTTCAATTGTTTCTCTATGATCTCTTCCTGGATCTTTTTAGGGAGCTGATCCCAAACCTTATCTTTTTCAAAAGGTGTGTTGAGCAGGAAAGTGGCACCATGTTCGGCATCTTTCAGGATATCATATTTCTGTAAATAATTAAAATGATGACAAGCAATAAAATTGGCCGCGTGAACCAGGTAGGTAGACTGAATCGGTTTTTGACTGAAACGCAAGTGAGATGTGGTCAGTGAACCTGATTTTTTTGAATCGTAAACAAAATATCCCTGTACATGATGATCGGTAACTTCTCCAATGATCTTGATGGTATTTTTATTGGCGCTCACGGTACCGTCGGCACCCAGGCCAAAGAACAGTCCGCGGAAAAGGTGCTGTTCTTCCAATGAAAAATGATGCTCATAATCCAGGCTGGTAAATGTTACATCATCATCGATGCCAATGGTAAATTGTTTTTTAGGATTTGTTTTATCCAGTTCATCAAAAATAGCCTTTACCATTCCCGGGTTAAATTCTTTAGAAGCCAGTCCATAACGGCCACCAATAATCGCAGGCATGGGATATTCCCAGGCTGCATGCATGGCATTTACGATATCCATGAAAAGTGGTTCACCAATAGCACCGGTTTCTTTGCAGCGATCCAGCACAGCTATTTTCTTTACTGTTTTGGGCAATGCATCAATAAAATGTTTAACAGAGAATGGGCGGAAAAGATGCACATGCAGGTAGCCCGTTTTTTCTCCTTTGGCATTTAAATAATCAACGGTTTCTTCCACGGCCCCGGCGCCGGAGCCCATGATAATAATTACTTTTTCAGCCTCGGGATGTCCATGGTATTCAAATAATTTATAAGTACGTCCTGTGAGCGCTGAAAAAGTTTCCATGGTTTCTTCAACAATCTCCGGAACATTCCAGTGAAACTTATTAGCTGCTTCCCTGCTCTGGAAAAATACATCGGGATTCTGTGCCGTACCCCGGATAAATGGATTGGAAGGATTCAGTGAGCGGTTCCTGTGCCTGGCCACATCATCATCATGGATCATCTGGCTGATGATATCATCTTCC
>JAKFDY010000364.1:0-16660 GCA_036675885.1 Lacibacter sp.
GCGTAACTACAACGGCTATACTCTGCAGCACTATTTCTTAAATAGTGCTGCAGAGTATAGCCGTTGTAGTTACGCTGCTTGGTATATATGCAGGCTATGTTTTGTATTACCGCTACACATCTGTTATAGAACAATGGAAACAATCACCCGCAAAAATGCGGCTGCGTAATTTTTTATTTTCAGGCTGGGCGTTTGATCAGTTGTATGATGCAGTATTTGTAAAACCTTTTGTTTATATAACCAGCATTAACAAAGCCGATGTATTTGATCAATTGAATAAATCTATTGTCTCAGTTAGCCGGCGATTGAACCAGTGGCTCTCTGTATCTCAAAATGGTTCACTACGCTGGTATATTACATGCGTACTTATTGGTATCATTTTCATTTTAACCTTACAATTATTCTTATGATACTGGTATGGATGATCGGCATATTATTAATTGGTGGTTTGCTTTGCTGGCTGTCAGCAAAGTGGAACATTGCAATGGCTAAATGGATCGCCTTGATTTCAATGCTGATTGATTTAGTGCTTATATTCAATATTTGGTTTCAGGAAAGATCGGCTCATCATACAGACACATGGTTTATCAATTACCAGGTTAACTGGATACCTTCTTTCGGTATCAGTTTTCATCTGGCACTTGATGGATTGAGTACTGTAATGCTGATGCTTACTTTTTTTCTCGGAACACTTTCTGTGCTTTGTTCCTGGAAAGAAATAAAACAACGAACGGGTTTTTATTATTTCAATCTGCTGTGGACATTAGCCGGCATCAGTGGCGTATTTGTTGCACTTGACCTTTTCCTGTTTTATTTTTTCTGGGAAGTAATGCTTATACCTATGTATTTTTTAATTGCTATCTGGGGCGACAGCAAAAGACGTTATGCTGCATATAAATTTTTCGTCTTCACTCAGGCAGGCGGATTGCTGATGCTGATTGCCATCCTCGCCTTGTATTTTATTCATGCTGAACAAACCGGAATCTATTCTTATGATTATTTCAGCCTGTTGAACACGCAACTTGAACCTTCCACAGCAAGGTGGATCATGATGGGTTTTATGATTGCATTTGTTATCAAGTTACCGATGGTGCCATTCCATAACTGGTTGCCCGATGCACATAGCGAAGCGCCTACAGCAGGCAGTTTAATACTGGCAGGGCTGCTGTTGAAAACAGGCGCTTATGGTATCATCCGTTTTGTATTGCCACTGTTTCCGCAGGCATCAGCAGAATTAGCATGGTGGGCCATGTTATTTGGCGTGGTTGGTATTGTGTATGGTGCAATGCTTGCATTTGCACAAACAGACCTCAAACGATTGATCGCTTATTCTTCTGTAAGTCACATGGGCTTTGTATTGCTGGGCATTTTTGCTTTTCGTGAAATGGCCATGCAGGGTGTAGTGCTGCAAATGGTTACCCATGGTATAAGCACAGGCGCCTTGTTCGTGTTGGCCGGAATGCTGAAAGAAAGATTACATACAAGAGACATTGCACAAATGGGTGGACTGTGGACTTCAATGCCTGCAATGGGTGGAGTGGTCCTGTTATTTGCGATGGCTTCACTGGGGTTGCCTGTGCTTGGAAATTTTATTGCAGAATTTTTGATTTTAATGGGAACATTTTTCGTGAATGTTCCTTTAACGGTGATTGCAACAATTGGTCTTGTTTTATCAGCTTTGTATTCGTTACGCATGGTACAAAAAGTTTTTCTTGGTCCAGCAGCAACTGAAAAAACATTCAATGATTTTAGTGTAAGAGAAGTTATTATTATGGCAGCATTATGCATCAGCATTGTGTTGCTGGGATTATACCCGCAACCGGTAATTGATATGATGAAGGATGTGGTGCAGCAGTTGGGGATAAAATGAATGCTGAATAGTGAATGAATGAAAAGCGATTGAACGATAACTTTTTTGTGCCAGGGGGTATTGCTGCTATTAAGCTGTTGTTGCGTCACACTCTTGTGCTGCAGAATTGTAAGTGGTCAGTAGTGAATGACGAATAGGGCTACACTCACAACTCACTACTCACAATGTTCACTAATATTATGAACGTACAAGTGAGTGACACAACGGGTGATGAATAAGGAACTAAAGCCGGCTTCATAAAAAATAAAATTGAAAAAGTAAAATGACATAATATTCACGATTGATCATTCACGATTCACAAAACATCATCACATGGATGAACTTCAACTACAGGCATTATTTCCTTTTATTGTGCTGGCAGCAGCATCTGTGGTAATTATATTGCTCATTGCTTTCCGGCTAAGCCATACGGTAATACAGGTAACCGGTTTTTTGATGATGTGTATGGTGGTTTTTGCAATGTGGTATGTGAGAGATGTTTTACCAAGAACAATAATGCCGTTGTTTATTGTGGATGGCATGGGCGCACTGTTCACGGGACTGATCATTTTTTCTGTGTTGATAATTGGTTTGTTTTCGTTCATCTATTTTGAAGAGCGGGAAGAAAATCCCAAAGAATATTATATACTTATTTTTCTCAGTACACTGGGCGCTGCCACGCTAACCATAAGCAGGCATTTCATTTCATTGTTTATTGGCCTTGAATTATTGAGTGTGAGTTTGTATGCACTTGTTGCTTACCTGCGTAACCGCAATAATGCAGTGGAGGCCGGTGTAAAATACCTGGTGCTTGCGGCGCTGACATCAGCCTTTCTTTTATTCGGCATGGCATTGATTTATATGGATACGGGCAGTATGGAGTTTGCAACCATTGCCGAAAGATTGCGTGTTTCAGATCATTCACCTGTTTTATTTTTTACCGGTGTTGGTATGATGCTGGTTGCCATTGGTTTTAAACTGGCGCTCGTACCTTTTCATTTGTGGGCGGCCGATGTGTACCAGGGAGCTCCTGCACCGGTTACCAGTTTTATTGCCACTGTTTCTAAAATAGGGGTGTTTGCGGTATTGGTACGTTTTGCACAGGCAATGCATCTGCAAACGTATGTGTTTGTCATGTTTATATTTTCTGCCATTGCTGTTATATCAATGATTGCAGGCAACATACTTGCCTTGCAGCAACAAAATATAAAAAGGTTGCTTGCTTATTCTTCCATTGCGCATTTTGGTTATTTGCTTGTTGCTTTCCTACCTGGAAATGATGCGGGAATTGAAGCAGGCATTTTCTATTTGTTTGCTTATGCAGTTACCATACTGGTTGCATTTGGCATTATCACATTATTATCTACAAAACAAAAAGATGCTGAGCAACTAGATGCTTACCATGGGCTCTTCTGGCGAAGTCCTGTAGTGGCTGCGGTATTTACAGTGAGCCTTTTATCATTGGCCGGGATTCCATTAACAGCCGGGTTCATTGGTAAATTTTATATACTTACATCCGGCGTACAACAGCAATTATGGTTTCCTGTAATTGTATTGGTGATTACCAGTGTTATCGGTTTATATTATTATTTGCGTATTATAAGCACCTTGTTTGCTGAATCGCCTGCTGCTGTACCAAAAGAAAAAACATTGCATCCATTTTTCTATGCAGCTACTTATGCTACATTAATAGCACTTGCATTTATACTGTTGGGCGCCGGTATTTTTCCAGGGGTGGTTATTGAAACCATTAAACAGTTTTTACTGATCGGTTGAATTTTTAATGAAGCAATATAATAAAGAGTGTTGCCTGCCGGTTATTGCAACAATCTCAATACTGATGATGGCAGGCAGTTATGCTGTGAGTAAAGATCCACAGGCAACTAAACTCCACTTGTTGCAAAAAGGAAAGTTGAAAGATGATACCAGTTATATGTACAGCTTTCCCGACTAAACGCAAAGCTTCACTGAAAAGTTCGGCGTTTGTTTTTACAACATGTACGTGTTTGATACAAAACGAGGTAAAAATGGATGACTTATTCGTCATCGTTAATTGGCTAATTTGCAGCGATGTGAACTTTGTTTTATATTTTGATAATAGCTCTTCACAATAAAGTTCGGCGAGTATTTTTTAACATCTTACAAGCATATAATGATCTATGAAACACAGCCTGGTACAAGTCCACTCAAATACTATGTTTTTTTTGCTATTTGATCAATTACATATTCCTAAAAAAATACTTGTTGATTGTTTATTCAATCATTTCAAATTTGTCTCCCTTTGTACTTTTCTTTACTCGGTTGGGAGAGCCCTATTACTCATAAGTATTTGTTTCGCTAATTCAATTCTGCTAATCGTATTACTCTGTAGAGAATGCATGAAAGATCCAAATCGAACACTATTTAATATTGAAAAGTTGAGAAACCTCTATTGCGTAAAAAAAAACGGACAGGTTCTCAGTGCTATTGGATGTCAGGCATGTGTTGTAACAGACTGAGGAGAATCGATTATACCATCTTGCATTATGGAGCAATGTAATTCATGAATTCATTTATCTTTACATCAGCTCTTCAAAATAAGTCAGTGTGCAATTCGGTGAGCAAGTTTTGACGCATTTTACAAGAGATTGATCATCATCATATTTTGGGACCAGTTCGAATCTAGTCGTCCCGACTAAACTGAAAAGCTTCACTGAAAAGTGAGGCTTTTGTTTTTTACAACGAATCTCTCAATGTCAAAGCAAAAGGCACTTCCACATGTTTACGTTCATTGCTCAACACAGCCTGCGCTGCCATTTCACCCATCTTTCTAAAATCGGTTGAAATAGTGGTAATACCATTGAGAATAAACCGTTTCCATGGTGTTTCGTTGTAAGAGATAATGCCAATGTCTTTTCCCACTTTCAGATTGGTGTCCCGTATTTTCTCCAGCAATACAACCAGGTCATCTTCCATCAGGTTAATATAGGCTTCGCCTTTGCGGATTGGTTCAGCAGCAATTTCATGCACCACTTTGTACGCAAACGCATACTCGGTACAAAAATGTTCGAAGCCTTCCAGTATCTCATTCGGAAAATAAGTGTAGGAGGGAAACACTATTTTCAATGTCTGGTAATTACTTAACTGCGGCAGTGCTGCTTTCAGTGCATTGAAAATATCTTTTTCAAAATTCTCGTACACAGCACCATATTCACCTTTAATACCGGGAATAATTTTATCGAGCAATATAAGTGAGCCTTCATCAATTTCATTAATCACCTCGTGGGCTGTTTCACCACCTTCCAGGAAATGGGGGATGATCACATAATGCGTATAACCTTTCTTACGGCTCTGCATCAGCTTTTTGAATAAAGCGTAATCATTATTATAAATATAGAAGTCGATGGCTGCATGATCGCCCAATGTTGCTACAAACGAATCATAAATGATCTTTTTGTGTGCACTCAGTTTATTAAAGAGAAGAAACACTCTTATGTCTTGTCTGATGTCGGTCTTGGCAATAAAATATCCCTTTCCCGGCACTGAGCCAACAACACCCAGTTGTTTCAACTGGCGGTAAGCTTTCTCAGCAGTATCACGGGCTATACTTAATTCAAAGCTCAGATCGTTGATAGAAGGGAGAAGATAATCCTGGCTGATATTCCCCATTTCCACAGCTTTGAGAATGGAGTTCACAATCTGCACATACTTTGGTGTGATTGACTGCTCATCAATAAGAATATAACGGTAAATATTATCAGACATAATGAGGTTTGTACTCGTGGGTTAAAGCATAATCGTCCGTTAAAATTAATGGTTCTGTAATTATTAACGGTAGTTAAACGTATCGATTGATGCTCAGGATAGTACATGACGGGATTTCTATCAGCCCGATTTACTTTTATCTTCAGATGTTTGCTTTATAAATTATTACAATGCAGGTACTACTAGGTGTTATTTTTCATTTTATAGGCGGGTTCGCTTCAGGCAGTTTTTATATTCCTTACAAAAAGGTAAAAGGTTGGCATTGGGAGAGCTACTGGATTGTTGGTGGCTTGTTTTCCTGGCTTATTGTTCCTCCTGTTGCTGCTTATTTAACCATTCCCGGTTTTGCAGAAATTATACAAGGTGCAGCTTTCCCGGCTTTGTGTGCCACGTTCATTTTTGGCGTATTATGGGGTATTGGCGGCTTAACTTATGGGCTGGGTGTTCGTTATCTCGGCGTATCGCTGGGCAGCAGCATCATCCTTGGTTTGTGTATGGTGTTCGGTGCCATCATCCCGGCTATTTATTATGATTTCAGTCCGTTTCCCGGAAAAGATACATTCAGTGCAATGGCTGGCTCAACATGGGGACTTACCATATTTGCTGGTCTATTGGTTTGTATCATCGGTATCATCATTAGCGGCAAGGCTGGTATGATGAAAGAAAAGGAATTGAAAACCGCAGCTACCGATCCGCATGGTGCTGAAACTTCAGTTGAATACAAATTTGGCCTTGGCATGTTTGTAGCTATTGTTTCTGGTGTGTTAAGTGCCTGTTTCAATTTTGGTTTGGAAGCAGGGCAGGAAATGGCAACTGTTGCCAACGAAACCTGGAAAGCAGCTAATCCCGGAGAAGGTGAATTCCTTTACCGTAATAACGTTATTTATGTTGTATTGCTTTGGGGTGGGTTAACTACTAACTTCATTTGGTGCATGATCTTAAATGCACGCAATAAAACATTTGGTGATTATACAAATCAAAAAGCACCTCTGTTAAAGAACTATTTATTCTCTGCATTGGCAGGTACAACATGGTTCTTACAATTCTTCTTCTACGGTATGGGCGAAAGTAAACTAGGAAACGGCCCAAGCTCATGGATCTTACACATGGCGTTTATTATTCTCGTAGCCAATATGTGGGGACTTGTATTGAAAGAATGGAAAGGAGTAAGCAAAAAAACAATTTCGACAATTATTATAGGCATCATTATCATTATCCTCTCCGTATTACTGGTAGGGTATGGTAACAGCCTTCACGTTTAATATTAACTGAAAAGAAAGAATATGTCAGTAGCAACTAAAGATTTCAAACACGTAAGTTATTTGTGGGATGATGCAAAGGCAGCAGAGCTGGCTGGTGATGAAGTGGCATTACTCGTGTATCGTTCTAATTTATTGGGCGCCGATCTCCGTTTAACCAACTATGGTGGTGGTAACACATCCTGCAAGGCAATGGCAAAAGATCCGCTTACAGGAAAAGAAGTGGAAGTAATGTGGGTGAAGGGTAGCGGTGGCGACCTTGGTACCATGAAGCGTGGCGGATTAGCAGCATTATACGTTGATCGTTTACGCAGTTTAAAAAATATCTACCGTGGTATTGAGCATGAAGATGAAATGGTAGAACTCTTCAACCATTGTATTTATGATCTTGCTTCAAAAGCTCCATCAATCGATACACCATTGCATGGTTTCCTTCCATTTAAACATATCGATCATTTGCATCCTGATGCAGCTATTGCTATTGCTGCCGCAAAAGACGGCGAAAAGATCACCAAGGAATTATTCAACGGAACAATTGGTTGGGTAAAATGGCAAAAGCCTGGTTTTGAATTGGGGTTGATGTTAAAGCAATGCCTTGATGCAAATCCCGGCATCCGTGGCATCATGCTCGGCTCACATGGTTTATTCACCTGGGGTGATACTGCATATGAATCATACATCAACACGCTTGAAGTAATTGAGCGTTGTGCAGAATATTTACAGGATAACATCGCTAAACAAAAATCAATATTTGGTGGTGCAAAACTGCAATCATTACCGGAAGCAGATCGTAAATCGCAAGCGGCTGCATTAGCACCGGTGTTGCGTGGTTTCTGCTCTTCACAAAACCGCATGATCGGTCACTTTACTGATGATGCAAGAGTGCTGGAATACATCAACTCAAATGATCTTGACCGTTTGGCTCCATTGGGAACAAGTTGTCCTGATCACTTCTTACGTACTAAAATTTCTCCTCTTGTATTGAATCTTGAAGCAGGCGAAGATCTGAGCGATGTGAAGAAGATCAAAGAAAAAATTAACCCGCTGTTTGAAGCATATCGTGCAATGTATGCTGAATATTATAATACCTGCAAGCATCCAAACAGTCCTGCAATGCGTGATCCCAATCCTGTGGTAATTATTTATCCGGGTGTTGGTATGTTCACGTTTGCGAAGGACAAGCAAACTGCAAGGGTAGCAGCTGAATTTTATATTAATGCGATCAATGTAATGAAAGGTGCTGAAGCAATTTCAGAATACACTTCATTGCCTCGCCAGGAAGCATTTAACATTGAATACTGGTTGTTGGAAGAAGCAAAGCTTCAACGTATGCCACAACCAAAAGCGTTGAGTGGTAAAGTTGCACTCATTACCGGCAGCGGTGGTGGTATTGGTAAAGCCATTGCAAAACGTTTTGCAGAAGAAGGAGCTTGTGTGATCCTGAACGATATGAATGCAGAGCGTTTAGCAGAAGCAAAAGAAGAGTTTGTAAAACAATTTGGTAAAGATGTAGTGGCTGCTGATGTGTTGGATGTTACCAAAGAAGCAACAATTTTAGACACACTTGTAACTGCCACACTTGCATTTGGTGGTGTTGATATTATTGTAAACAATGCCGGCTTATCCATCTCTAAATCCATCGAAGATCATACTGAAAAAGATTGGGATATTCTTTACGATGTATTGGTAAAAGGTCAGTTTGTGGTAACACAAAAAGCGGTGGAAGTTATGCGCAAACAAGGTATTGGTGGCGACATCTTAAACATTGTAAGTAAGAACGCATTGGTAAGCGGCCCTAACAATGCAGGTTATGGTTCTGCAAAAGCAGCCCAATTGCATCTGTCAAGATTAAACGCTGCTGAGCTCGGCAAGGATAAAATACGTGTGAACGTGGTGAATCCTGATGCAGTTATTGCAGGCAGTAATATCTGGAGCGGCGGCTGGGCCGAAGGCCGTGCCAAAGCTTATGGTATTACTGTAGAAGAATTACCTGCTTACTATGCCGGACGTACATTATTAAATGAAATCATTTTACCTGAAGATATTGCCAATGCCTGTTTTGCTTTTGCAGGAGGTTTATTAAACAAATCAACCGGTAACGTATTGAATGTGGATGGCGGTGTTGCCAATGCATTTGTACGCTGATAATTGTTCTCATAATCAATAGTAGTTAAAGGGTTGATAGTTCTCTATCGACCCAATTTTTAAATTTGAGTAACTTACTATACAAACTTGCTTTATGTTGTTAGAAAAAAACAGGATCGCTGAGTTTAACGGATTACACGCAGCCGATCACAAACGCAAATTCGATTTCGTTTCTTCAGAAATAAATAATGTGGAAGAGGTGCTGCAAAAGCTCATCGACTTCCAGGTGGCAATTCCCAGTTGGGCCTTAGGCACGGGTGGCACACGCTTTGGCCGTTTTGCTGGAGCAGGCGAGCCCGGCAGCCTTGAACAAAAGCTGGAAGATGTGGGTTTGCTGCATGCACTCAACCAATCAAGTGGTGCAATTTCTTTGCACATCCCTTGGGATATTCCGGAGAACTATGCATCCATCAAAGCAACAGCAGCACAGTTGGGTTTAAAGTTTGATGCGGTGAACTCTAACACATTCCAGGATCAGAAAGACCAAGAGCTGAGTTATAAATTCGGTTCATTGCAACATGTAAACAAGGCTGTACGTAAACAAGCTATTGACCATAATATAGAAGTAATTAAACATGGTGTTGAACTTGGTTCAACTGCATTAACAGTTTGGCTGAGTGATGGCAGCTGTTTCCCCGGTCAACTAAATTTCAGAAAAGCATTTCAGAATACATTGGAAAGTCTGCAGGAGATTTATGCAGCATTGCCTGAAAATTGGAAAGTGTTTGTTGAATACAAAGCATTTGAACCAAACTTCTACTCAATGACAGTGGGTGATTGGGGACAATCATTGTTGTATGCAAACAAACTCGGTCCTAAAGCATATACATTGGTTGATCTTGGTCATCATCTTCCAAATGCAAACATTGAACAGATCGTTGCATTGTTGTTGATGGAAGGCAAGCTTGCCGGTTTCCATTTCAACGATAGTAAATATGGTGATGATGATTTGACTGTAGGCAGCATCAAACCTTATCAACTGTTTTTAATTTTTAATGAACTGGTTGAAGGGATGGATGCAAGAGGCATGGATCATACAACTGATCTCGGCTGGATGATCGATGCAAGCCATAATGTAAAAGATCCGTTAGAAGATCTCTTACAATCAGTAGAAGCCATCATGATTGCTTATGCACAGGCGTTAACTGTTGATCGTAAAAAATTAAATGCAGCACAGGAAGCAAATGATGTGGTGGCCGCACAGGAAGTATTGCAGAATACATTCCGTACAGATCTGCGTGCATTGGTTGCAGAAGCAAGATTGAGAAGTGGTGCAGCATTGTATCCCTTACAGTTCTTCCGTGAACAGAAGTTACGTGCAGAACTGGTGAAAGAACGTGGCACAAAAACAATTGCAACAGGATTATAGCCCCTCTAAATCTCCCCAAAGGGAGGCTTATGCATACACACATAACCTATCTTATTGAAAGACCATAAGAAAACGAAACTTTCTGAAATTTGTTGACGACCGAAGGAATGCTCATGGGTTCAACTAAAAATAGATCAAACGAACTGAAGCTAGACCTCCCTTCTCCTTTGGAGAGGGGAACGAGGGGTGAGGCTGTTATAGCAATTTTTGACATTGGTAAAACCAATAAGAAAGTTCTTCTTTTTGATGAATATTACCAGGTTGTGCATGAAGAGAACAAGCAACTTGAAGAAACAACTGATGAGGATGGCTTTGCATGTGAAGATGTTGAGCTGTTAAGCAGTTGGGTTGTTGATGTGTTTGATCGCTTAACAGAGGATGATCGTTTTCAAATTAAAGCCGTTAATTTTTCTGCTTACGGCGCCAGCTTTGTTTATCTTGATAAAGACAAACAGGTTATTCCGCCACTATACAATTACCTGAAACCTTTCCCGGCTGAACTGCAGAAAGATTTCTATGATACTTATGGCGGAGAAAGTAAAGTATCGAAAGACACAGCTTCACCTGTATTAGGAAATCTTAATTCAGGTATGCAGTTGTATCGCTTAAAGCAAGAGAAGCCATCTGTGTTTGCAGAAATCAAGTATGCATTACACCTGCCGCAATATCTTTGCTTTCTTATTTCAGGAAAACTTCATACCGATATTACAAGCATCGGTTGCCATACCAATCTTTGGGATTTCCAGGAGAAACAATATCATGACTGGGTAAAGCAGGAAAACATTGACAGCAAATTTGCACCGATCACGAAGAGTGATGCCGTTGCAGGTTATACAAAAGAAAATATCCCTGTTGGTGCAGGCCTGCACGACAGTTCATCGGCACTCATTCCATATTTTACTTCATTTGAAGAGCCGTTTATTTTATTATCAACCGGCACATGGTGCATTACACTCAACCCATTCAATCATTCACAGTTGAGTGATCTTGAACTGCACCAGGATTGTTTATGCTATCTTTCATACTCAGGTAATCCTGTAAAAGCATCACGTTTATTTGCAGGATATGAACATGAACAGCAAACCAAACGGCTGTCAGCTTTTTTTAATCTTCCGCTCGATTATTATAAGAATGTTGAATACGATCAACAGATAATCCGTCAGCTAAAACATGCAAAAACGTTTGCCAAAACAAGCAGTGATGATGTAATGATCAAGCAATCTGCATTTGCCAAGCGTGATCTTGCTTCTTTCAAGATTTATGAGCAAGCTTATCATCAACTGATTGCTGATATTATCAATCAACAGGTGTACAGTTCCAATCTTGTGTTGAAAGGAACGCCTGTAAGACGTATTTTTGTTGACGGTGGTTTCGGTAAGAACCCGATCTTTATGCATATGCTCGCTGATGCGTTTCCCGGAATTGAAGTATTTGCAGCATCTGTAGCACAGGCATCGGCGTTGGGTGCGGCACTGGCATTTCATAAACATTGGAACAGCAAGCCGATACCAACCGATATCATCGAACTAAAATTTTACGCAGATTCAAAGAAATGATGGAGTTGTTCGTGTGAACATGTGTTATAACATTATCAAGTTGGTAATGTTATAAGTAACAGTATCCAACAACCCATTACTAAAGGACGAACAGATGAAAGTTGGATTATTCATTCCCTGTTATATTGATCAATTTTATCCGCAGGTAGGTATTGCAACACTTCAATTACTGGAGAAATCAGGTTGCAATGTTTCTTTTCCACTAAATCAAACTTGTTGTGGCCAGCCAATGGCGAACAGTGGATTTGCAGCCCTCAGTAAAAATTGTGATAAAAACTTTGTTGCCAACTTCCGTGGCTTCGATTATATCGTTGGGCCATCGGGCAGTTGTGTGTTGCATTTAAAAGAGCACCTGCACGATGAACAGCATCCCGGTGAAGCTGAACACATCCGCAATCATGTGTATGAACTCACTGAATTTTTAGTGGATGTATTGAAAGTAGAAAAACTTGATGCATCGTTTCCTTATAAAGTTGGATTACATAACAGTTGTCATGGGCAGCGTGGGTTACATCTTTCATCCATGACTGAACGGATGTTACCATCGTTTTCCAAACCAGAACAATTACTCTCCAAAGTAAAAGGATTGCAACTGAGCAAACCTGTACGCAGCGATGAATGTTGTGGTTTTGGTGGAACGTTTTGTGTGTTTGAAGAAGCGGTGAGTGTGAAAATGGGAAAGGACAGAATAACTGAACACTCTGCCAACGAAGTTGAATACATTACCGGTGGCGACGTAAGTTGTCTGATGCATTTAGAAGGTATCTTGAAGCGAAATGGCAGTAAAGTGAAAACGATCCATATTGCAGAAATTTTAAACAGCAACGCATGAGTAAAAGTCAACTTTCGCATGCAGAAGCTGCAGAGCAGTTTATTAAAGATGAACCAAGAACCAACTGGCACGATGAAACGCTTTGGTTCGTTCGGCAAAAAAGAGATAAAGCCGCTCATGGGTTACCCGAATGGGAACAACTGAGAGAATGGGCTTCGCAAATAAAAAATCATACGCTTTCCAATCTCGATAATTATCTGTTGGAGTTTGAACGCAATGCAAACGCCAACGGTGTTACTGTGCATTGGGCAGCAGATGGTGCAGATCATAACCGTATTATTTTTGACATCATTCAGAAAAACAACATTCAGAAGATCGTGAAGAGTAAGAGCATGCTTACGGAAGAATGTGGGCTGAATGAATTTCTGCATGCAAAAGGAATTGAAACCGTTGATACAGATCTTGGTGAACGTATTGTACAGTTACGGCACGAAGCACCAAGCCATATTGTATTGCCCGCCATTCATTTAAAGAAACAGGATGTAAGCGATACGTTTCATGAACATCTTCATACTGAAAAAGGCAACAACGATCCGCAATATTTAACGGAAGCTGCACGCCAGCATCTGCGTGAAAAATTTATTGAATCAGATCTTGCCATTACAGGTGTAAACTTTGCAGTTGCAGAAACAGGTGGCTTTGTGGTTTGTACCAATGAAGGCAATGCCGACATGGGTGCACATGCTGCCAAGATTCACATTGCCTGTATGGGTTTTGAAAAAATGATTCCCAAAGCAGAACATCTTTCAGTATTTCTTCGCTTGCTTGCACGCAGTGCTACCGGTCAACCGATTACAACATATTCCAGTCACTTCATGAAACCAAGAGAAGGGCAGGAGATGCATATTGTGATTGTTGATAATGGAAGAAGCAGGCAATTAGGTCGTGCTGATTTCAGAAACTCATTGAAGTGTATCCGTTGTGCAGCATGCTTCAATACTTGTCCGGTTTACAGAAGAAGTGGTGGACATAGTTATCATACAGCAGTAGCAGGGCCAATCGGTTCTATTCTCAATCCCAATATTGATATGCGGGCCAATGCCGATTTGCCATTTGCATCTACACTTTGCGGCAGTTGCAGTAATGTATGCCCGGTGAAGATTGATATACATGATCAGCTATGGAAATGGCGACAGGTATTGGTGGAAGAAGGTTATGTTGATACAACAAAGAAAGTTGGTTTGAAAGGAATGGCTTTCGTGTTGGCAAGACCAGGCTTGTATCGCTTTGCAGGTAAAGCAGGAAGAGCCATGATGCGCATGTTCCCCTGGTTGCTGAATAACAAACTAAATCCCTGGTACAAACAACGGGAAATGCCGGCGCCTCCAAAAGAAAGTTTCCGTGATTGGTACATTAAGAACAAACAACAATGAGTGCAAGAGAAACGATATTAAAAGCAATTACTGCGAACAAACCATCATTGACAGAATTACCTGCAATTGATCTTGCTGAAGTAATTCAATACAATGATCTGTTACTGCAATACAAAACTGTATTGCAAAGCATCGGCGGTGGCACAGTTGAATTGCAGGAGCTCCATTCATTAAAAGAAGAACTGCATACAAAAAAAGCAAATGGTGATTTTGTGGTGAACAGAATTGCAGCACTAGGCGAAGTGGAAGATTCAATTGCTCACTTAACTGCAACCGATCTGGCTGCAGTTGATACAGCATATTTAGAAGGAACAATTGCAGTAGCAGAGAACGGTGCTATCTGGTTGTACGAAAGCCAGATGGGCAATCGTTTGTTGCCTTTTATTTGTCAGCATCTGGTGATTTTGATTGAAAAGAAGAATATTGTACCCACCATGCACCATGCCTATCAGCAAATTGAAACTGCAAAAGAAGGTTTCGGTGTTTTTCTTGCAGGCCCATCTAAAACAGCCGACATCGAACAAAGCCTTGTGATTGGTGCACACGGTGCAAGAAGTTTGATTGTGTATATTGTTGGATAACTTGCCACGAAGACACAAAAGCACGAAAAAAACACTAAGTGAACGCCCGTTATATTTTCTCAGCTTATTTTACCATCGATCATGCCTTTGCGGCTCAACCTCTCTGCATTGGGTAAAAAGGAACCTTGCTTACAGATGGTGCAACAGCTTTATCGTTCAGTGAAAAAACGATTACAACAAAGAAGAACCTCGACATCAGTATGAAGGCAGCAGCTGGTTTTGTGATTGTGCTTGAGTAAACTCAGGCAGCTTCATTCGTCATATACAGCTTCTGATATTCCAGTGGTGTTTGCCCTGTGAAACGTTTAAATGTTTTATAGAAGTTGGTGATGTTATTGAAACCACTTTCAAAACAGATCTGCGAAATACTCTGTTTATTTTCAATCAACAGTTTACTTGCATGCCCAACACGAAGCTCGTGCAGGAAATTGCTGTAGGTTTTACGTGTATGCACTTTAAAATAGCGGCAAAAAGAATTGGGACTGATGTTCGACACCTCGGCTATTTTCTTAAGACTGATCCTTTCTTTAAAATGCCCCAATGTATATGCATAAACAGCATTGATCCTTTCTGTTGATTTTTCTTCAAGCTGTGTTGTAAACCCTGCCGATGAAATTTGTTTCAACTGTTTGCCTTGCGAAATCTTTGTCAATATCTGCAACAGCAACACAATCCGTTCGGTATCCTTTGCATGCAGCATTTCCTCAAGCTGTGTTATCACAAACTGTTTGGTGGCACCAGTAATACTGATGCCCCGTTTTGCTTTTTCCAGTAACTGTTTCAGCTTTTTATTTTCCGGCAGTTCAAGAAAACGTTCACCCCAAAAATCTTCCCTGAAATGCACAACAGTTGATTGCGCTCTTATGGTTTTACTTTTTTTAAAATACAGATCATCACAGCGCCAGAGGTGGGGGAGATTGGCTCCAACCAAAATCACATCATCTTTTTTAAACCGTTGTATTGAGTCGCCAATGAACTGGATGCCCGTTCCTTTCTGGATATGCAACAACTCCACTTCCGGATGAAAATGCCAGCGGTTGTAGAAATACGAAACCACATCACGCCGTATGTTAAAGCTCTGATGCGGGCCGGTACTTACCTTCAGAAGATGCGGGTTCATTACAGTATTTTAACACAAAATAGCAAAATATTACATCATCTTGCCAAAATAGTACAACACAAAGCCAATAAAAGTAAAAGTAAACGACAGGTATTTGCCTAATTTTACTTCTTTTAAAACAGCTCTTACCAAAAGTGCTGTTTTCATTTTTTGATTAAGCAACTTGCTATATGAAACAGAATGTATTAAAAGTCCATCCTTTGGACAATGTACTGGTAGCTCTGAAAGATTTGAAACAGGGAGAAACCGTAATTTTTCAAAACGAATCAATCACACTTACAGAAGATATTGCAGGCAAGCATAAGATATTTATGCAGGACATGCAGCCGGGCGAAAAGATCATCATGTATGGTGTAACCGTTGGTACCATTGCACAACCTGTTGCAAAAGGTGCCCGCATGAGTACCGAGAATACCAAACACGCAACAGATCAGTTCGATTACCGTGGTTCAAACTTCACATGGACAGCGCCTGATGTTTCAAAGTTTGCAAACAGAACATTCATGGGTTATCATCGCAAAGATGGTCGTGTTGGTACCGCCAATTACTGGGTCTTTATCCCGATGGTGTTTTGTGAAAACAGAAACCTCGATGTAATTAAAGAAGCTATGCATAACGAACTAGGTTATGCTGTAACAGGTAAATACAAAACCTTTACACGTGAGCTGGTTGAAGCATATAAGAATGGCGAAGACATTACAAACAAAAAGTCCTATACCATTTGTAAAAAAGGAATAGGAAGAACCTATCAAGTTGTAAAGCCATTCGGGGGAATTACAGTTCTGGAAAATGTAATGGTAGGTGCATTCAATCAAAAAGCAACTGCAAAGGA
>JAKFDY010000365.1:0-4474 GCA_036675885.1 Lacibacter sp.
TTGAGCAAACAAACACTTATTTAAAAATAGTAAAATATAATAATTGCAGGTAAAACTAAAGAGGGCAGAAAGGATAAATTATGCCCCATAAACTGCCTGAAATGAATCTATAGGGAGGCGGTTTACAGCACCCTAAAACATTTTTAAATTTTCTTTCCCAACTATTTGGCAATAAACGATAAGGCACATACCTTTGCACTCCCAAAATCAAAACGGGTACTTTACGGTATGTCTCAAAGAATCAGAATAAAATTACAGAGCTACGATCACAATCTGGTGGATAAATCTGCCGAAAAGATCGTTAAAACTGTACGCAGTACCGGCGCTGTGGTAACAGGACCAATTCCTTTGCCTACGCAGAAAAAAATATTTACGGTATTGCGTTCACCCCACGTAAACAAAAAGAGTCGTGAACAGTTCCAGCTTTCTACGCACAAGCGGTTGCTGGATATTTACACTTCTTCTTCACGTACCGTGGATGCACTGAGCAAGTTAGACCTGCCCAGTGGTGTGGATGTTGAGATCAAAGCGTAACAGCTTTGTTTGTGCGGGAAAATAAAGAAGCTTAGTTCTTACTATATATTCCATCTGCCAATTGCGGGAAACCAAAAAAAAGCAGCGCTGGATGCCGGAAGCAAAAGGGGTAAAGCCCGTTTGGTCATAACCAGTTTATGATTTCCGGTTTTTGAGAATTAAATATGAACTAGCCCTTCGAGGTTAGTTTACCGCTGGTACTTCCTCTTTCACAAGTGGGAAATACGGGAAAAGGTCGGCGGCAAACGGGGATTGAAGCATTGGATATAAAATAATAGTCCAGTCTGTCTCTTAAACCAAAATGGGTATAAAAACAAAACAATGAAAGGTATTATTGGTAAAAAAATCGGGATGACCAGCATCTTCAATCCTGCCGACGGCACGCAAACTGCCGTTACTATTATTGAAGCTGGTCCTTGTGTGGTAACACAGGTAAAAACAAAAGAAACCGACGGCTACAGTTCAGTTCAGTTGGGTTTTGGCGATAAAACTGAAAAGCATACTATAAAAGCAGAAGCCGGTCACTACGCCAAATCAAATACTCCCGCTAAAAAGTTCGTAAAAGAATTCCGCGATTTTTCCATCGAAAAGAATATAGGTGAAACCGTTACACTCGACATTTTCGCTGAAGGCGATAAAGTTGAAGTAATAGGCACTACAAAAGGTAAGGGTTTCCAGGGTGTGGTAAAACGCCATGGATTTCATGGTGTGGGTGAACAATCACATGGTCAGCACGACCGCCAGAGAGCGCCCGGTTCTATTGGTAACTCTTCCGATGCGTCACGTGTATTTAAAGGAATGCGCATGGCGGGCCGCATGGGTACCGACAGGGTGAAGGTAAAAGGATTGAAGGTGGTGAAATTGTTCCCTGAAAAGAATTACCTGCTGGTAAGCGGTGCAGTTCCGGGATATAATGGTTCAATTGTATTAATTCAAAAGTAAAGTCACTGCCGGTACACGGGTAACTGTGTACCGGCAAAATATTTTATACAATGCAAGTAGATATTTTAAATAAGACAGGTGAGAAAACAGGTCGCACAGCGGAACTGCCTGATGAAATTTTTGGAATTGAGCCCAATGACCATGTCATCTACCTCGCTGTAAAGCAATACCAGGCAGCACAACGCCAGGGTACACATAAAGTAAAGACACGTGCAGAAGTAAAAGGTGCAAGCCGCAAGCTTCACCGTCAAAAAGGTACTGGTGGATCTCGTAAGGGTAACATCCGTAACCCTTTGTATAAAGGTGGTGGTACTGTGTTTGGACCTAAACCACACGGTTACGATTTTAAATTGAACCGTAAGGTGAAGGATCTTGCTAAAATGAGTGCGCTTTCTTATAAAGCAAAGGAAAATGCAATTGTTATTGTGGAAGATCTGAACATGGATACTCCTAAAACAAAAGAATTTGTAAGCGTGTTGAGCAACCTCAACCTTGCAGGTAAAAAAGCACTGGTAGTTATCCCTGATTATAACGATAATCTTTACCTCAGCCTCCGTAACCTTCCTAAAGTGGTTGGTACTTTGTTGGCCGATGTAAACACATACGATCTCGTGAACAGCGATGTACTCGTATTAACTGAAAGTGCTGCTAAAGTTTTTTCTGAAGAAGAAGCTGCAGCTTAATTGAATCATTGAACTGAATAAACAACGTCCAGATGAGACAGAGTGAAATTTTAATAAAGCCGATTGTTTCTGAAAAAAGCAATCGTTTAACAGAAAAGAAGAACACATACGCTTTCCGTGTTGGTCGTAAAGCTAACAAGCTCGAGATCAAAAAAGCAGTAGAAGAATTCTACAACGTGAAAGTTGCTGATGTTCACACAATGGTAGCTCCCCGTAAAGCGAAAAACCGCATGACAAAAGCCGGTTACATCCAGGGTAGCAAACCAGCGTACAAAAAAGCATACGTAACAGTTGCTGAAGGTGAAGCAATTGACCTGTACGGTACAGTGTAATAAGAAACAAAGAATGGTAGGTCAACTACCGCAAAAGTTGAACAATAAAAGTTTTTAAAAATGGCATTAAAAAAATACAAACCGGTAACCGCAGGTACCAGATGGAGAATCGGCAACGCTTATGCTGAGCTCACCACTGATACTCCTGAAAAGTCTTTGCTTGAAAATGTAAAGTCTACAGGTGGCCGTAACGCTCAAGGTCGTCGTTCTATGCGTTACATTGGCGGCGGTAACAAAAAGAAATACCGTGTAATTGATTTCAAACGCAGTAAGAAAGATGTTCCTGCTAAAGTAGCATCTATTGAATATGATCCAAACCGTACAGCTTTCATCGCATTGTTGAATTACGTGGATGGTGAAAAACGTTACATCATTGCTCCAAACGGTTTACAGGTTGGTGCAACTGTAGTAGCGGGTGATGCAGTAGCACCTGAATTAGGTAACGCTCTTCAAATGAAGAACATGCCATTGGGTACTAACATTCACAACATTGAAATGCAGCCTGGTCAGGGTGGTAAGTTGGTACGCAGTGCAGGTACAAGCGCACAGTTAACCAACAAAGAAGAGAAGTACGCTGTATTGAAAATGCCAAGTGGTGAATTGCGTAAGGTATTGATCAACTGTTATGCAACAGTAGGTGTAGTATCAAACAGCGATCATAGCCTGGAACAAGCTGGTAAAGCCGGTGTTAACCGTTGGAAGGGTATCCGCCCACGTAACCGTGGTGTTGCGATGAACCCTGTTGATCACCCGATGGGTGGTGGTGAAGGCCGTAGCAGTGGTGGTCACCCACGTAGCAGAACCGGTAAATATGCAAAAGGTGAAAAAACACGCTCTAAGCATAAGGGTTCTAACAAACTCATCATCCAACGTAAGGATGGTAAAAAACTGGCGAAGTAAAATTTGAAATCGAAAATTTATCCTTCGGCTCCTCACAGGATTCAAAGGGCAAAAAGAAAAAAAATAAAACATGGCTCGTTCGATTAAAAAAGGTCCTTATGTAGCAGCTCACCTCGAAACAAAGGTGCTTGCTATTAACGAGGGTAAATCAAAGAAAGGTGTAATTAAGACATGGAGCCGCCGCTCTACAATTACTCCCGATTTTGTTGGTCACACCTTTGCGGTGCACAACGGAAACAAATTCATCCCTGTTTATGTAACCGAATTTATGGTAGGTCATAAGCTTGGCGAATTTGCACCAACAAGAAACTTTAAAGGACACTCAAGTAAGAAAATATCTTAATGGTGAAAGGTAAAAGGTAAAGGGCATATGGAAAGCAAACCCTAAACCTTACACCCTCAACCTTAAAAATAAAGAAATGGAAGCAGTAGCAAAACTCAGAAATTATCCCACATCGCCCCGCAGAATGCGTCTGTTGGCTGATGAGATCCGTGGAATGGATGTTGAAAAGGCGTTGGCTTTGCTGGATTTTCATCCGCAACATTCCGCTACACCACTTGGTAAACTTTTAAAAAGTGCTATCAGCAACTGGGAGCAAAAGAATAGTGGACAAAGTGCAGCTGACTCATCATTGATTGTAAAAACAATCTTTGTTGATGGTGCACGCATGGTAAAACGTTTGCGTCCTGCTCCACAGGGTCGTGCTTACAGAGTAAGAAAGCGTAGCAACCACGTAACCATTATCGTAGACAAAAAATTAATTGATTAAATCTTATAAACCATTCTATGGGTCAGAAAGCAAATCCAATTGGTAACAGGTTAGGGATCATCCGCGGATGGGAGAGTAACTGGTATGGTAGCAAAAAAGACTATGCTGGTAAGTTGATCGAGGATAACAAGATCAGAACCTATCTCAATGCCCGTATCAATAAAGGCGGTATCGCTAAAATTGTGATTGAGCGTACACTCAACAAATTGATTGTAACCATTCATACTTCTAAGCCTGGTATTATTATCGGTAAAGGTGGTGGTGAAGTTGATCGTATTAAAGAAGAGTTGAAGAAATTGACTGGTAAAGATGA
>JAKFDY010000366.1:0-2920 GCA_036675885.1 Lacibacter sp.
TTATGTGATGCATAGCTGGCTGGAGAATTTTGCTTACCAGGTAAGTTTTGGAGTGAAGGTATTCCTTGTTGGTATTACGGTTTCGTTTGTAATTGCTGCGATTACTATTGCTTACCAGGCTATAAAAGCCGCTATTGCAAACCCGGTAAAAAGTTTACGAACGGAGTGACGTCACTGCGAGAGAAGCGAAGCAGGTCATTGCGACTGCGAGCAAAATGAAGCAGGAAGCAGGTAGCAAGGAGGCAAAGAAAAAATCAGTGTGAACAGAATAAAATTATGCTATGATAAAAAATTATTTAAAAATTGCCTGGCGAAACCTCGTTCGGAATAAAGCTTTTTCAACTATCAATATACTGGGTTTGGCATTAGGACTGGCATGCAGCCTGCTGATCATGCTTTGGGTACAGGATGAACGAAGCGTTGATGGCTTTCATAAAAATGGTGAACAATTATACCAGGTATATGAACGCAATTATTATGATGGGAAAATAGATGCTGGTTATTCTACGCAGGGTTTATTGGCTGAAGAATTAAAAAAGACAATTCCGGAAGTGCAGTATGCTGCAGGCTTCGAATATGCTTCGCCACCCGGTACGCAAAATAATTTTGAAGCAGGGGATAAGGTTAGTAAAATGAGAGGAATGTTTGCAGGGTCTGATTTTTTCAGCATGTTTAGCTATTCGTTATTGCAGGGCAATGCGGAATCTGCTTTGAATTCACCTGCCGGAATTGCTGTGTCAAAAAAAATGGCTGAGTATTTTTTTAAATCTGTTGATGAAGCTATTGGAAAAACAATACGTTTTGAGAACAAAGAAGACTTACAGGTAACAGCAGTCTTTGAAAACCTGCCTGCTAATTCGTCGCAGCAATTTGATTTTGTAAGAAGCTGGACAGATTTTGTAAGACAAAATGCCTGGGTAAATAACTGGGGAAATACAAGTCCTGCCACGTTTGTGCAATTGCATAAAGAGGCCGATCCTGTTAAAGTAGAAGCAAGCATCAAAGATTTTATTTACAGGTATCAGCAAAAGGATAATTCATTTCGTACTGAACTAGCCCTGCAGTCTTATTCTGAAAAATATCTTCATTCAACTTTTAAGAATGGTTATATAGATGGCGGCCGTATAGAGTACGTCCGGTTGTTTAGTATTGTTGCGATTTTTATTTTATTAATTGCCTGCATCAATTTCATGTACCTTGCTACTGCACGTTCCGCTAAGCGGGCCAAAGAAGTTGGTGTACGCAAGGTAATTGGTGCACGCCGCTCAGCCCTGATCGGACAATTTGCTGGCGAGGCATTACTGCTTACTTTCTTCTCCGTTACTATTGCTGTTATTCTCGCTGCAATACTTTTACCTCTTTTTAATAATCTTACCGGTAAGCAGTTAGCACTACCTGTTGCGCAACCTGGTTTTTGGGTGATGATAGTTGGTTTGTTAGTTGTAACAGCTTTTGTGGCGGGAAGTTATCCTGCTCTTTTCCTGTCTTCGCTTAATCCTGTACGTGTATTAAAAGGAAGTATGAAATTCACCTGGGGCGCAACTTTTTTTCGAAAAGGTTTAGTGGTGTTTCAATTCGCATTGTCCATTATACTTATAGTGGGTATGATTGTGATCTATCGCCAGATGGATTATATACAGACCAAAAACATCGGTTACAGCCGTGAGAACCTTATTTACGTTCCTATCGAAGGAGACCTTGTCAAAAACTATGATTTGTTTAAGCACCAGGTTAGTAAAGAAACCGGCATATTGTCTGTTTCAAAGATGAGAAACTCTCCGACTGTAATTGAACATCATACTGGCAGCATTGAATGGCCGGGCAAAGCCGCTGATCTGAATGTTTC
Organism: Lacibacter sp.; assembly: GCA_036675885.1. Classification (GTDB taxonomy): domain Bacteria; phylum Bacteroidota; class Bacteroidia; order Chitinophagales; family Chitinophagaceae; genus Lacibacter. The sequence continues at coordinate 1,847 of JAKFDY010000366.1, forward strand.
ATTTGCTGATGCTGTTGTAGGATACGATTTTGTAAAAACAATGAAACTTACGCTGAAGGAAGGGCGTGATTTTTCACAAGACTTTGGAACCGATTCGGCCAGTTTCATGTTGAATGAAACTGCCGTGAAAAAAATTGGTTTTCAAAACCCGCTTGGTCAAACAATGTCATGGGGAAATCGTCGCGGTAAGGTTATCGGTGTTTTGCAGGATTTTCATTTTAACTCTATCCACCAGGATATCGAACCTCTCATCATCCGGCTGGACGAAAACTGGAGCTGGGGAACTATATTGCTTCGTACCAAAGCAGGAGAAACAAAACAAGCAATTGCTGCTTTGGAAAAAATCTGCAAGTCGCTTAATCCAAAGTTTCCGTTTACTTACCAATTCTCCGATCAGGAATATGATAAGCTTTACCGGAGTGAGCAGGTAGTCAGCAAACTCTCCAACATCTTTGCTTTCTTAGCCATTTTTATTTCCTGCCTGGGCTTATTTGGTTTAGCTACGTTCACGGCTGAGCAACGCACCAAAGAAATAGGTGTACGTAAAGTGCTCGGTGCTTCCGTACCCAATATAGTGTCACTGTTATCTTCCGGTTTTTTAAAACCTGTTGCTATTGCTATGTTCATTGCATTCCCTGTTGCCTGGTATGTGATGAATAATTGGCTGCAGGATTTTGCATACAAAATTGATATAGAATGGTGGATGTTTGGTATTGCAGGATTACTGACTATTGGTATTGCATTGCTGACGGTAAGTTATCAAAGTATCAGGGCTGCATTAAGTAACCCGGTAAAATCATTGCGAACAGAGTGAGTAATGATGAGTTTTCAATCTGTAGTAAAATGAAAGTATAGAAACAGAATAAATAAAATTGTTATGATAAAAAATTATTTAAAGATCGCCTGGCGAAACCTGTTTAAGAATAAAGGATTTTCCGTTACCAATATCCTGGGGCTTACTATTGGTATCACCAGTACCATTTTGATTTTTTTATGGGTGCAGGACGAAAAGGCTTACGATAAGTTTCATAACAATTACAATAATATCTACCAGGTGATTGCCCACCGCAATTT